>JASBRM010000165.1 GCA_030149405.1 Neptuniibacter sp.
CTGGGGTTCAGCCCAAGATACCTATGAAAATGGATCACGTATCAAAACGACTAACATTTGCTGGCAATGATAGTGAATATATTCTCAAACCTTCTCCTGATGGCTTTCCTCATTGTGCTGAGATGGAGCATCTCTGTATGGAGATCAGTCGGGCACTAGGTATTGATACTGCGTTGTGTGGATTAGTAAGGTTTTCTGATGGTGAATTGGCATACATCACCAAACGTTTCGATCGTACATCTCAAGGGAAACTGCACCAAGAGGACCTTTGTTCTTTATCCGATAAACCGACATCAGAGAAATATAACAGCACCTATGAAGAAGCAGGTCGAGAATTGTTGCTTGCTACAGGAGGCCAATTATCTGTCCAGTGCGATTATTTTCTGCGTGTTCTGAGTGCTTACCTGATAGGGAATGATGATTGTCATCTAAAAAACTTCAGTGTTTTACGATTACCAGGCAACACTGGCTTAACCTATGATTCCTTAACCCCAAACTATGACTGCTTGTGTACTGAATTCTATGGATCAAGTGCCTTTGGGCTGCTTGCAATGCCGCTATTAGAGCAGGAGCTGAATGGTGAATACTCAGAAGCTTACGAGCACTATGGCTACTATACCAAAACAGACTTTCTGAGTTTCGCGGATGCTATTGGGATAGGCGAGCAACAGGCCATAGAGGTGTTGGAACGGTTGGGTGAAACGCAACAAAAGGTTATGTCCCTGATTGAGGTTTCCTTTATCAGCGATACGCTCAAAGTACAGTTTAAAGCTTTGATTGAAGGACGTTATAGAGCGATTTGTGCTGAGTATTGATTAGTCACATTTCCCCTAGAAACGGAAAAGTCCTGAGGAAAAGTTGGAAAATGTCACAAAAGTCGTGGGTAAAAGTTGGGGCTTTGCAAAAAAGTCCTATGAAAAAGTGGGAAATTTGCAAGAAAGTCCTATGAGAAAGTGGCAAATCTATAATGGCCAATTCGATAATCCAGAGACGACCTAACCTTTCTTGCCTGATTTTAAGGCTTTGATTGGGGCGCTTTTTACGGTCTGAATAGACCCTCAAGCCGGCTGCTTAACTGCTGTAATAAATCATCAATAAGAGACAGATCTAGCAAAGGGAGGGTATCTGCGATGTCGAGGTTGATGATTGTGCCGTTATGCTTTTCTGCATAATCAAGTAATTCTGAGCCTTCTAAACATTCATGCCCAATAACAACGACAAGTTGTGCCTCTTCAAGAACTGTAGTGGTTAACATGCGACTGGACTTCCTAACGCATTCCAACTCGGTCGTATTTATTCCAAAGGAAAGAGTGTCAAAGCTCTTAGCTTGGCAATCTAACAATGCTTTAAGGCTGCGAGCAGGTCGGAAGGGTGGTTCACTAATACAGTGGATACTGTGAATTCCATGTTCTGATAGCGAATCGACAATGTTATTGGCTTTTCTGAGAAGGTTTATAGCATCGGCCATGCGTTTAGCATCAGGGACAGCTCGATGTGGAGGTGGATTAGCTTTCAGTATCTTGAAGAATGTAGTGAACTGATCTGTAGAAAGTCTATCAAGGAGTTCTCGAATATCTCTAAGAGTAAAGCTCGGTTTAATTCTAGCCGCATTGAATAGCGTATTGAGCCACTCACCATCATAGACTGCTGCGTCTGAATAGACATCCTCTGTCCCGAGTTGTTCATTCAGAGCTAAACAAGCCTGATGAATAGTAATTCCCTGATCCAAGAGTTGAGAGCGAGGGATACCATGGATTTGTTCAGCCTTGAGATCCCAGTGAGTCCATTCTGGAATCGGTTTAATTAGGAAGGAGCTTTCGTTACCTTCAGTATCAACCCATCCGATTTCTATTGGGTAGCTATCGTCATGGATGCCGCTGGCTTCTATATCTAAAAATGTGAGGAGTTCTTTTGAGGTCATCAGTGCAGCCAAGCTTCTTTCATGAGATACGATTCTAGATCAGTAGGTTCTGTGGCGGACTGGAGTGCAGCATCAATAACATCAGAGGGGATATCTTGTGCATAGGCAACCGCGATAATGGGGATGATTCGATCGAGCCTTCCGAGATCAATGAAGTGAACATCTTTGGGATATTTTTGGATGGTGTGGATGGCTTGGGTATAAGCAACTATATCTAATGAGGACATGGCTTTTTCTCTTGATGTGTATATATATACAGTATAGGCTCGCTCTAAATATTGGCAAATATCCTGAGCAATAAACATAGCTACAGCAGTTATAATTAAGGGTATGTAAGCAAACTCAAATCGATACTAGAAATACAATGAACGACAATTTATCCGAATGGCTTCAGGGTCTATCCCCCCAACAGCTTGAACTTGTTAAAAGCAGGCTAGATGAACTAATCGCAGAAAAGAAATCGCGTGTAGCAAACCCTGGAGCTGCATCATTGGATGATCTTGCTTCATCTCTAGGGCTGGATTTGACTGGGTTGTCTCGAGACGTTAATCGTAAACTACGTTGATTGGTTGGCTTAAATTACCGTATTTACTGCAACATGGTCAGCTCCAATACTTCCCGGAAGTCTGGCAACTGACAAAAGAAGTACAAGATCTCTGCCGGAAATGGGTATTGAATGTTGGCCGTTAAATTATAGTTTTTGTTTAGAAGGGGGGATTCTTATGGAAATTAAAGGACTCCAACAAGTTGAAACCATTATAGATGTACGTTGTGACCTTTGTGGTGACAGCTGCAAGCAAGAAACTGATGACACTCAAAGCTTGGAATTTGGCACATTAAAAGCAAACTGGGGCTATGCCTCAAGGCATGATGGGGAAAGCTACAACATCCATCTTTGCGAAGGCTGCTTTTTCCAGACGTTAGCCAATTTGAGAGAAGCCCATAGGGGCATTCGAATGTTTGATAAGGATCATCATCCCTTTACTGGCACTGAAACGGACCCTCTTGCAGAAAAATAAAGAACAGATATCGCAACTGCTTTTTAGAAGCCTCGTATAGCTAAGTTATAACTTTTCATCGCGCCCAAGGCTGTTAGGCAATATTTTACGGCAGTGAAGAGAGATACTGTTTCAATCCTGATTCAATCTTCTTTATATTTGTAGATTCCATGCTCAGAAAAGCCCTGTTGCGTGTATGCGTTCAGGGCTTTTTTCTTGGTACTGAATTCCTGATGCAAATCGTGTATGGGCAATTACAGCTATTCAGTCTGAAGAAATATGTACGGAAGTAGCTTAACGATATTATGCACATCAGCTAGGCTCCGATGTTGATCGCCAACTAGGTCAAGCCCCTTTAGTTCAAATGCTTTTCTCATACCTACTTGAGGTTTAATCCTCTGACTTTTCGCGAATCCTTTTTTTAAGTTCAGCGTCATTTCGGGGCTAAAATCATCTAGGTCGTGATGTTTACAGTCTATATTTATCTGGACAAGATCGTACGCGCCCCAAGAACAAAATACGTAATCTGCTGTGGGAGAGGGCAACCAAGCGACAAATTTTTCAAAAACAGCACTAAAGGGCTGAGCCTGGCTGACCTGCTCTTGATTTATCCCCGTAAGGTTTATGCAAAAATCACTCACAGTAGGATGTAGAATAGGGCGAACAAGGCAGTTAAACTCGCTAATAACTTCAAAGCTTTTAGCGCAAACTAGGACCGCTCCCAACTCGATAATCTCTCTCTCATCAGGAGGAATGGATCCATCTTCAGTGCAGGTGTGTTCAACATCTACGATCAGAAGATACCTCTTAGTATCTAAAATGTGTTTCATACCATCTGCTGTGTATTCAACGTGCATCAGTTAATCCGCGCTGGTTTTGAATAGGGTATACATTTTCGCATCTCAGAGGTTTTGACTCGTTAATTTCTTTGTAGCACATCAAGGGCTTCAGGTGGTCCTGAAAAATGCCTTGATTGTTGCGAAGACCTGTAACCATATGATTTTTTCAGAAGTTAACCCTAAAAGAATATTTCAGGGTTAACCCATCTATAAACAGATACGCTGGAAATTTGCCTGTGCAGTAGATCGCCTTGCGGTTTTTCAAATCATGTACTATGTTTATTGCTACGGCACAGAGCCAACGCAGCATCAGCGTAAAACTGTGGAATAACCTTCGGCGCTTCATGAAAATTTTATTGTTGCCGCCCTCGAGTAACAAACGATGCCGACGTCTTTAGATGTCAGAGTGCGATCAACAACAATAGGATTTTTATCATGACCATTTATGCTTACGATACTGCTCGAATTATATCTGCAGGCGGATTCAAAATAGCTTCCCTACTTTTTCACAGGAAAGTTCGTTCAGACCTAGACTTGTCATTATCTCAGTTACGAGAGAGCCTAGCTAGGGCAATGGGATTTAGTGATTACCATGGGTTGAAAAATAATGACTCGCTAATCATTGAGAACGACAGGATGCTAGAGGCTTTGGATATACCTAAATCCGCGAAAGAGATTTTGTTTGAGTTTTTCTTCTGTAGTCACTTCATAAATACTGGTAGCGAAAATACTCTATGTCTTGCTGTTAAAGGACTAGGAGCAGAGGAAAGTTATGTTTCTCCACATCCTTATGTTGATCACGGCCAAGGTCTTTATCGTGAAGATTTTGACTATATACCGTTAGGTAAAGGGGTGGCACTGCCGTTGGACGATTGGAAGGCTTTCGTTGATGAAGTTAAAACAGAGCTTAAACAATCGGTGGGTTCTGATTCAGACTCAGTGTGTGAAGACATTGTGCATCGATTCAACCAAATAGAGACAGTTCAGTCGTATTTTGATCCTGACTCGTATATTAGTAATTACCCTGAATTGGAAAAGGTCTTTGCGGAAAACCAGAGTAAATCAGGTATCAGGAAGGCTCTTGCTGAGTGGTATTCGCTCGAAGATGATTTTTCTACCCCTTTGAGTGATCTGATCTCGTTTTGTGAAGAGGGGTTGGGCTTGTCGTCCTGATCTTTTGACTTGCAGAGCAGCCCAGGGTTGCTCTGACCTTTAGACCTAAGGAAACTCTCTTAATTGAGAAGCATTACTTAAGGTCGTAATCACGTGATTATGATTGCGAATAATTACTATTTGGTTGTTCGAAACAAACCTTGTGCTTTGGTGTTGAATGATAATGACGAAATTGGATAACAACATAACTGCATCACCAATGAAAGATGGTATTGTGAGTGCGGGCTTGAATGGTGCGACAAAAGAAGAAGCTGAAAAGGTGCTTAAAGGTTTAGGGTTGTCTATGTCCGATGCTATCTACATTGGCTTACATCCAAATTACTCGGTTTAAGACATGTTAATCGCAGTGATGAATAACGGTACACTAACTTCTACATTCTATTAGAGTGTGTAACTAGAAAGGGGCCTAAGAGTGGAGCAATCTATAATATTCTAGAGCTGTACCTCAATCTTTGACCTGTATTCGATTAAGTTGCAAAAGCCTATCACTTTTCACTGTACTACAACTAATGGGTTTATACGTGAAATCCACGTTAATACGCAATTAATATGACTTATGTAAGTATGTAGCGCGTTGGATGACTGCTAACAGTTTATGGCTACCTATGCATAGAAAAAAGCCGGGCTTTCGCCCGGTAAACCCTGTTGGAGTGAGGTTAAGGGTGTGACAAAACTTGTTGTCGTTGGTGAGGGGGTGATCTCACAGGAGCCATGGTTGGGTTGTTGTTTTAATGGTTTGGACAACTGTATTGGCTTGCGAATCTTTGGTATTTTTCGAATTCAGAAAACTTTTTGATTAAGTCTTTTGAGCTTAGATCCGTTGGTAGTTCTTTTGCTCCATTCAGAGATAAAAGTGAGAGATATGTTGCCTTTACAGCCTCTTCAAAAGCGGTGTGACCACTAAAGGTAATTCGTACATTTTTATTGCTTAACTCATCTGATGAACCCAAATCTACTTCGCCATAACTGATCAGCATAATGGGGAGATCATTTTTTTGGGTCCATTGATCTAAACGAGTTTTGCTTTTGCAGCCAAAAATACAGATACCGTCTACCCCCATTTTGTTATAAGCCTCAACACGTGCTTCCAAGTGTTCCAGGGGTTGATCGGCATGGGTTCGGGCAAAGATCGCCGTTGAGCTATCTTTTCTTGCTTTCAGCGCGGCTTCCAACTTTTTACAAGCTTCATTTATGCTACTAAGATTTAGCCCGGCTTGATCAAAAGGTTGCGGAATAACCGTGTCTTCAAGGGTAATCACTGAGGCGCCAGCGTGCTCAAGCTCTTCAACTGTGCGCATAACATTAAGAGAATTGCCGTAGCCGCTGTCTCCATCAACAATGATTGGTAGTTGCGATGCTTGGCATACCCGCTTTGCCTGAGATGCCAGCTCATTGAGTGTTAGCAGGTAGATATCCGGTGCGCCCAGTGTTTGCAGTGAGGCAACGGAACCTCCCAGAATTCCTGCCTTAAAACCGATACTTTCAGCCATGCGGGAGGAGAGAGGATCAAAGACTGAAGCACAGGTGACGCAGTGTTTGGCTTCTAAAAGTTTTCGCATCTGTTCTCTGGCATAAGTACTCATTGTATTTCTCCTCTGTTAGCAGTGTTCTTTTTCTGGTGCAATAACTAGTCTCCCCGAGGGAGGGAAGACATAGCTACATGGGTGGTTTAAAGGCTGATTTGTTGTGCAAGGTTTTGTTTTTCAGCCAGATCAGCGGCGACTGAAGCGACAGCAAGATCCTGTAAACCCACGCCAGTTCCATCAAACAGAGTGATCTCCTGATCATTTTGACGACCGGCATGATCACCATTAATCACCTGTCCAATAGGGGTGATGTCTGTTTCCTTTATAAGGCCGGATTTAATTGCATGTTGTGCTTCACCAATTGAAATCGATTGTGCGATCTCATCGGTAAACACGTTGGCTTCAGCTAACAGTGTCGGATCAACTTCCTGTTTTCCGATTGTATCGGTGCCCATGCAAGCAATATGACAACCGGGTTTGATCCACTCTTTCATTAGCAACGCTTCGAATGCAGAGGTGATGGTAATGATGACATCAGATTCTGCCCCCAACTGTTCCCGCTCTACCGCTTGGAATGGGAGGCCCAACTCTTCGCAAACATTAGCCAGACGAGGCAAGTATTCTGGGTGTGGGTTCCAAGCGATCACTTTTTCAAACTCACGTTGTTCTACTGCAGCGCGCAATTGAAACGTGGATTGATGACCCGCACCGACCATGCCCAGGACTTTGGCATCTGAACGTGCCAGGTGAGCGATAGATACTGCGGAGGATGCCGCTGTTCGGACAGCCGTCAGATAATTTCCTCCCACCAGAGATTTCAGTCTGCCGGTATCAGGATCAAACAGGATGACGGTTGATTGGTGGTTAGTCAGGTTCTTTTTTACATTACCCGGCCAGTAACCACCGGATTTAACACCGAGCACCATGCCTGCACGGTCAAACCCGGATTTGAAACCATACAGTGCATCCGCATGACCAATGGCTTCACGCACAACCGGAAAGTTATAAGCGTCACCACGAGACATAGCGGCGAATACATCTTCAACCGCAGTAAAAGCTTCCGCACGCCCAACGATCTGTTCGCAGATTGCTTCAGAGATGATGGATACGTTTGGTGTATCCACAGGTGCATTATTGCAACTATTCATAAATTATTACCTCGGAAAAAACCGACCAGCTCAACTGGCTGAAAGAGCTGGCCGGAGGAAACGTAGTTGGCTTACTTAGTAGGCTTTACCGCGGGCAGAAACAGGCCACAGTTTTTCCACTTTGCCGTTTCGTACACCTACGTAGAAGTCGTGTACGTTACAGGTCGGATCACAATGACCCGGTACCAGACGGATTTTCTCGTTAACCTTCAACGCACCTTCAGGATCTGAGATCACGCCGTGTTCATCGGAACATTTGATATATTCGACATCGTCACGACCGAAAATATAGGGCAGGCCGCTATCAACGGATTGGGCTTTAAGGCCTGCATCGCAGATCGCTTTATCGGTTTTAGCATGGCTCATGATGGAGGTCAGAATAAACAGTGAGTTCTCAAATTCTGAGATACGTTCTCCCTTCTCATCATGAATGGTCTGGTAATCGGCATCCATAAAGGCGTAAGAACCGCACTGCAGTTCGTTATAAACGCCAGAATTGCCTTCAAAATAGTATGAGCCGGTACCGCCTCCGCCAACGATGTCACATTCCAGACCTTCTACCCGAAGCATTTCAACAGAGCGCGCTACCATTTCTACCGCGATATCAATCTTCTCTTTACGGTCTTCGTAGTTCTGCATATGCTGCATGGCACCCTGATAAGCCTGAATACCTGCGAACTTAAGATTTTCTGCAACATCAATCGCATTAGCGATATCTACTACAGGTTGACCTGCTTCAACTCCACAACGGCCAGCACCGCAGTCAATCTCAACTAGGCACTCTATTTGTGTACCGTGTTTCACAGCTGCTGCTGATAATTCAGCTACATTCTCAATATCGTCAACACAGCAGATAGTACGTGCGCCTAACTTCGGCAACTGCGCCATACGATCAATTTTTGCCGGGTCACGCACTTGATTAGAAACCAATACATCCTTAATACCACCACGGGCAAAGACTTCAGCTTCAGATACCTTTTGGCAGCAAACACCACAGCTATCACCAAGCTTTTCCTGTAACAGAGCAATATCAACTGATTTATGCATCTTGCCGTGGATACGATGACGAACCCCCATATCCTTACAGTACTGCCCCATGGTACGGATATTTCTTTCCAAGGCATCAAGATCAATAATCAGGCAAGGGGTTTGAATATCTGCTTCATCCATACCCGGTAGTGCAGGTACGTCATAACCTACTTCAAGGTTTTTAAAATCGTTTTGTGTGTACATGTTAATTCTCCTATTAATCCTTTTGCTTCCAGGGCAGGCTATCTAGGTCAACGTTTCCGCCGGTGAGTATTACGCCTACGCGTTTACCGCGGAAAACCTCAGGGTTCTTGATAATGGTTGCCAGAGGTACGGCACTGCTGGGTTCAACCACAATCTTCATGGTTTTCCAGATCAGCTTCATGGCATCGATAATTTCATCTTCTGTTGCCGTGAAGATGTCGCTCACATAATTTCTTACAAAATGCCAAGTCAAATCTTTAAGTGGGACTTTCAAACCATCTGCGATCGTGTCTGGAGCATCATCTGCGATGATGTGACCAGCACGGAAAGAACGAGCCGCATCATCAGCATTCAGCGGTTCTGCTGCATAGATCTTTATCTCTGGAGCGATATAGGAAAGTGTTAAGCACGTGCCTGAGATCATTCCTCCCCCGCCTATTGGAGCGATCACTGCATCCAATCTTGAAACTTGTTCCAGTAACTCTTTTGAACAGGTTGCCTGACCAGCGATAACACGCGGGTCGTTATATGGATGAACAAAGTCTGCACCTGATTCAGCAACTACCTTTGCAAATACAGCTTCACGTGAACTAGTGGAGGGTTCGCACTCCACAATCGTTCCGCCATAACCGCACACGGCATCTTTCTTCGCTTTTGGTGCAGTGCGTGGCATTACTACTGTTACTGGAATGCCTCGTTGACCTGCTGCATAAGAGAGAGATAAGGCATGGTTACCGGATGAATGTGTGGCCACACCCACTGCGGCTTCTTCATCACTTAAACCAAACACTGCATTAGATGCGCCACGGACTTTAAATGCTGCTGCTTTCTGAAGGTTTTCGCATTTAAAGAACAGTTCAGCGCCTGTTAATTCATTAAGGCGGCGAGAGGTCAGTACAGGCGTTTTATGGATATAAGGTCTGATTCTTTCATGTGCAATCTCGACATCCATATAAGTAGGAATTGTCAATCCAGTAGAAGTTGTGTAACTCATGACACACCTCCTTGATGATCTATCGCTATTTTTGTGGCTGTACTACGGTAGTAATTTTGGGCTGCACGTACGCCTGAGCCAAGTTCAATTGGATAATTAAGGTCTGCCATAGCCATTTCAGCCGCTGCAAGCCCTGACAGAGCCATTACATCCGTAAGGGAACCTAAATGTCCTATGCGGAAGGCTTTACCATTCATCTCTCCTAAGCCGATTCCGAAAGATATGCCGTATTTATTAAAGGCGTGTGCTGTTAGTTCATTGCTATCAAAGCCTTCGGGTACATAGATTGCGCTAACTGTGTCTGAGTATAGTTCTGGTGAGGTTGCACAGAGTTTAAGGCCCCAGGCACGAACTGCTTGGCGAACACCTTCCGCTAGGCGATAGTGACGGGCATAAACATTGTCCAGTCCTTCCTCAAACAGCATATCTAAGCTTTCACGCAGGCCGTAAATTAGTTGCAAAGGTGGGGTGTATGGAAATCCACCCGAAGCGTTGGCGGCCATCATGTCGCGGAAGTCAAAGAACGTGCGGGGTAGTTGCGCTGCTTCCATCGCAGCTAAGGCTTTTTGGCTCACACCTAAAATCGCCATGCCAGTGCTGAGCATGAAACCTTTCTGAGAACCAGACACGGCAATATCAACACCCCAACGATCCATTTCAAATGGCATGGAGGCTAATGAGCTAACGCAGTCTACAAACAGCATTGCAGGGTGGTGAGCACTGTCCAGCGCATCGCGAACGGCTTTGATATCACTTTTTACGCCGGTCGCAGTTTCATTGTGAGTTGCCAGAACCGCTTTGATTTCCTGATTGCTATCCGCCAGTAAAACCTCAGCAAACTTATCTGCAGGAGCACCGCTTCCCCATGCACATTCAACAATCTGAACATCCAGGCCGTGGCGTTGGCACATGTCGATCCATCGGTGTGAGAACATGCCATATCTGCCGATAAGTACTTTGTCCCCAGGTGAAAGGGTGTTGGTGATTGACGCTTCCCAACCACCGGTACCACTTGCCGGAAAGATAATTACCTCGCCAGATTCAGTCCCAAACACACGTTTACAGTCACGGAGAACTGGGGCAAAGGTATCAACGAAATCTGGTGCGCGATGATCACGCGTTTGCATGTGCATAGCATTCAGCAAGCGATCAGGAATATTCGTTGGGCCAGGTATAAAAACAGGATTCTGATCCGTCATAGTGATTACCCTTAAATTTTGTTTTTGTTA
>JASBRM010000170.1 GCA_030149405.1 Neptuniibacter sp.
AAAAGATAGTAGGAAGCCTGCTGGGTATCTGTTTATGCACAACAGTTAATGCGGCAAGCCCCGCTGATAAATACCCCGAGTCATTACTTTACAGTAAACCTGTTCAAGTTGCCGAAAATGTCTGGACCTCCATTGGTGCCACTCAATACTACAGTTATGAAAATGCAGGTCACAATAACAACCTTTCATTTGTTATAGGTGATGACTCAATTCTGGTTGTTAATGGAGGGTCATCTTACCTACTTGCAAAAGCATTACATGAAGAGATCAAAAAAGTTTCGGGCCTGCCTGTAAAATATATTGTTGATGAAAATGGCCAGTCGCATGCAGTTTTGGGTAATGGTTATTGGAAAGAGCAGGGTGCTCATATCATTGCTCATGAAGGTGCACTTGAGGAGATTGATGAAAAAGGTTTGAGTGGACTTGAGACTCTTCAGGGCATTATTAAAGAGCAAGCTGAAGGCACTGAACTGGTTGAGTTAGACGAGACCTTTGAAGATAGAATGGATCTTGATCTCGGCGGGCTTCAAGTTCAGTTGTTACATTTAGGGCCGGCTCACTCACCAGGTGATATAACTGTTTATGTTCCAGACAGCGGAGTGATTATCGCTGGAGATATGGCATTCCATCAGCGAATGCTGCCCATTTTCCCGGAAACTGACACCGCCGCATGGTTAGAAACCTGGAATGATTCCTTCGCACCATTAGCGAAAGGTAAAATTATAATTCCAGGTCATGGTGAAGCTACCGACTTTGCAACAGTAGATCAGTACACACGTGGTTACCTTGAGTATTTGAGAAACAAGGTCGCTCTGTTGCTGGAAGAGGGCGGTGCTCTTGAAGATGCCTATAAGATTGATCAATCACCCTATGCCCACTTGGAAACATTTGATCTACTGGCGGCTAAAAATGCCGGTCGTGTTTTTGAAGCAATGGAGTTTGAATAGTTAAATATTGAACTAAACTTTCACAAAGCAACGTACAAAAGTAACTTGATGAATAGCTGTAGCAACATCACCACTCATTTCTGGGTAATTGATTTTACTGTTGTACAGTTCATGAGGGGGCTTTGTGAAACTAAGTTACATACTCTTTCTGGCAGCATTGCTTTCCCCGGTAGCGTCCGGTCTGGAGGTTATAGACTCGGACGCAAAACATTCAAAACTGGTAACAGAGCTAGTAGTTAAAAAAATCCTACCAATTCTAAATAAACTGGAGATCAGTGACCAAGCTGCATTGGCCCCGGTTAAAATTAAAGTTGTTACGAATTTGATTGCTTCGGACATTGCTTTATCCATTGATGGAGAGTTACCAAGAGTTTTGATCAGCAATCAGTTTATTGAAGGTTTGGATGCATACGCTGAGGCATATACAGTTGCTGTGCATAAAAGCTCCCCCAATTTCCCCGAACATTATTTTCATCAATACTTTTGGCACACTCACCCTGATTATTCAGGTATAGCCTTAGATTCACCCATGAACTTTTCTGAGTTACCTCCTTCGCAGCAAGAGATTCTTCTAAAACGTAAAGAAAAACTTTTAGAAAGTGCTCTTATGGATATTGTTTTACACGAGTTAGGCCATCATGCAGAGAATGCGTTTTACAGTTATAGAACTTCATATTTCGTGAAGAAGGATATGGAGCTATTGGCTGATGAGTGGGCGCTTAATGTCAGAGACGATTTTTTTGCAGAGCTGGATCCCATAGGTAGGTTACTGTCGATTGCCTACGTATTCGAGAGGGATCGATGGTCAATGCTTTCTGGTGATGTAAATTATCCGCGCATGATCACCTGGATTGCAGATAATGCAGATCCAGTTTGCGAAGATGCAGTTGAAGATCATGTAAGAAAGTTCTGTGAGCAACTACAAAATGACTTATCTATATATTTTTCTGGAAAAGCTGAACAAGCATATCGAGATCGAATTGAACAAGGCGATGAATATGCAAGTTTTCCACTTGCTCAAATTCTCTTAAAGAAAAGCCGTTATCATTTAGCATGCAGTTATTTTAAAGAAAGCCATGATAGCGGGAATGTCAAACGTGCTGCGGTCTATGTTGCCTGGTGTTATCTGAATGGCTTCCTGAAACCATCCCCACCAGATGCACAGATACTGGCGCTGACCAAGTCGCGAGCAGCTATGATGTATGGCTATACGGATACAACTCGATATATAGAATCACTGAATCAAAATTACAGAATTCAGTGATTCCATTAGATTTAATCGATTTAGTTATTCACTTTAAAGAAATCAACCATCTGACTCAGGTTCTTAGCCTTTTCTGTCATGACTTTACTGGATGATGTGGCTTCTTCTACCAGGCTGGCATTTTGTTGCGTCATGCCATCCATACTGGCGATTGAGCTATTTACCTGACTGATGCCACCACTTTGTTCACGGCAAGCCTGGGCGATACCCTCAATAGCATCAGAAACTTGTTCTACAGAATGAATAATTTCTTCGAGCGCTTCACCAGATGTGTGAACATGTGCTTTACCAGCCTCAACCTTACTCAGGCTGTTCATGATCAGGTCTTTGATCTCTTTGGCTGAAGAAGACGTTCTTTGAGATAAGTTGCGAACTTCACCCGCCACTACCGCAAAGCCTCTGCCTTGCTCGCCGGCGCGAGCCGCTTCTACGGAGGCGTTCAGGGCAAGCAAGTTGGTCTGGAAAGCAATTTCGTCAATCACGTTTACGATGTCTGCAATTTTGGAACTCGCATCACTGATTTCCGACATAGCATTAACCGCGTCGGTAATGATTTCTCCACCATTGCGAGCTTTTTCCATCGCCTGCTTCGCTTGTTCATTTGCTTCAGAGGCATTTTGAGCCGTATTGGATACACTGGCGTTCATTTCCTCCATACTGGAGGCTGTCTCTTCAAGGTTGCTTGCTTGCTGGTCAGTTCTGACACCCAGATCAAGAGAGCCAGAAGAGATCTCTTCAGAGGTCGTTCTTACTTCGTAAGATGTTGCTTTGATCTGCTCTAGAATTTCTGTGAGGGTAGAAACCGTTGCATTGGCATTATCTTTCAGTTCCCCAAAGGCACCTTTATAATCGCGATCAATTTGAACCGTGAGGTCACCGTTCGACATGCCTGAAAGAACGCTGTTCATATCGCGGATTACATCATCCGCAATTTCCACCAGAGCATTAACACCTTCACTCATACTGCCGTAAAAGCCAGTAATGCCTTTAACGTCGATTCGGTTGCTTAAATCACCGTCTTTAGCGGCATTCACAATACTGGAAACTTCCTGCTGGATCAGTACTTCCTGAGTTCTGTTTTGCCACTCTACGACAGTACCTAAACGTTCGCCCTCATCATTAATAACGGGGTTTGCGATAACGCGCATATGCAGATCGCCAATGCAGATATCCGAAGTATAAGTACTGTTCAATTTATTCAGGAGGGAACGTTGATGCTTTGGATCATTGTGGAAAATATCTATGTTACTGCCCAATAATGCCCTGGATTTGAAATTGGGCAATGTCTGGTTGATATCTGCTTCCAGATCAGAAAATAGCTGGGTAGCCGCCTCATTTAGATAGATTATGTTGTAATCCAGATCTGCCATCATAATCTGGGAACTAACCTTATCCAGAGACTGCTTTATCCGCCCGATTTCGTTAGCTTTTTGCTTATCGGATTCTATCTGAGCTTTTAAGTTATCCCGCATAGTTACCATTGACGCGAGCACTCCAACAGGCTTCTCAGAGGTGTCCAGATTTATGTTGAGGTTTCCGCGAGATATTTCGAGGGCGATCTTATTGATCAGGCTTGGATCAGCCCCTAGCTGGGTAATGACGCCTTTTACGAAACGGGTGGCTACGAAGAACACAATAACGGAGACAAGAAGGGCGAGTATGATACCAATCCATTGGACTTTAGAAACAGCTTGCATTGCTTCTTCTTCATCAATTTCAGCCAGAATTACCCAACTAAAACCTTCTATATCTACTGGCGAATAAGAGGAAAGAACAGGAACGCCACGATAATCTGGAAAGATACTGGTATCAGATTTTCCAGATAGGGCAGCCTGAACACCGGCTGTATTGACTTCCTGATGCAGTAGAGTGGGTTCTTCAGTAAAACGAGACTGGCTGCGCATCATCAAGTCATTGCCAACCAAGTAGGTTTCACCACTTTCACCCAACCCTTCAGAGGTTTGCATAACTGCATTGATGCGGTCTACAGGCATCTGGAAAACCAGGACAGAAATCAAATTGTCGCCGTCCATTACTGGAGTGGCCATGAAAGCTGCAGGCGCATTATAAGAGGGTAAATAGGGTTCAAAATCTTCAGCGAAGATAGTCTGAGTCTGTTTGCTGTCTTTAGCAGCCAAAAAGGCTCTGGCAAAATTGGTGTCGCTATATGGGCCGTCAATCAGGCTGGTAGCGTAATCAAGCTCTTTGAATACGGAATAGACGATATTTCCTGAATATGGCTCAACCAGAAAAATATCGTAATAGCCAAACTTTTCCAGATAGTCCTTAAATACGGGATGGTACCTGCGGTGGAAAAGGTCATAGGCTTTAGCTTCACCAGTACTGACTAAATTTACCTTTTCACCAAGCGGGTGGGGGTTATTGGCTATGTAATTATATTGCGCGATTAGGCGGTCATGGTCAGTAGGAATCAGCGCTTCTACATCGACCTCTTTACCTGTTTCGGTCTTGAATTTAGTGGCAAAGTCATTGCGGTAATAATCGGCTAGTTTCTCCCGATACATCGCATACGTTTCATCATCCAGGGACTTGGTATTCAGAAAACCGGAACGGAACTGTTTACTGGCTTCAATGACCATGAGGTTAGTAGAGAACGTCTTGATTTGATCCTGAATCTGGACGAAATAATTCTCTATCTGTTTCTCTTTATTCACTCTGAGTGACTTGAGTTGTTCAAATGCACGCTCTTCTAAAGCATTTGCGGCAAGTTGTTCAATGATAAAAAGGGTGACAAGAAGAGGAAGGAGTCCTACGCAGAGCATGGTCAGAGTGAGCTTGCCCTTCAGTTGCATATTTTTCATGGATTATCCTACTGCTGATTCCGATGAATAGAGCTTATATTAAGGTCAATGCACTCTTATGGTGCGCAGTTATATGCTTAAGCCCTTAATTAATAAGACTATTTGTATATTTTTGGAGGGTGTCTAGTCAATGGTTAATCAATAGTCTTTTGGGATAAGTACCCGGGAAGGTACGAATAAGTCTATAGCAACTCATCTAGACCTTAAGTGTGCAGATGCAAGGCAAGTTCCTCAGTTCATGGCCGTAGTTCTTATCCAGAACGATTGGCCGAATGAATTTCTTGAACTAACGCCTAATTTTTATTTCAGATAGAGCTAATATTCTGTGCTTAATTAATCTGACAGGTGTTTTGTTCTAATGAAGGTGACAGTTAAGCAATTAGTTGAGCAGGCTTATAAAGAGATAGAAACGTTAACTGCGGAAGAAGCTATTCAAATAAGTAAAAATGAAAATGTTCTGATTATTGATATTCGAGATATTAGGGAACTGGAGAGAGAAGGGCGCATTCCGGGTTCATTCCATTCCCCAAGAGGGATGTTGGAATTTTGGGCAGATCCTGACTCCCCATATCACCATGAGCAATTCTCCTCGGGTAAAAAACTGATTCTGCATTGTGCTAAAGGATGGAGATCAGCATTAGGAACAAAAACACTTCAGGATATGGGGCTGGAAAACATTTGCCACTTCGATGGTGGTTTTGAAGCCTGGAAAGAGAAGGGTGGCCCAATTGAGAAGATATAAGCGGCTTTAGGTTGCTTCCTTTTTCATGAAAAGTTGCAAGGGCCCTCTAAATTAGAGAGGGCCATTTACATGAGGTATTTTCTATCTCAGATAGTTTTTACTTACGTCCCGGAATAGCTCAGTATCCGATTTTTGTAACCACTCGAAAGCCACCATCTCTTTACTGACCACATAGATTCCACACTGACGCATACGTTCCAGAGCCAGGGCTTTATCCTCAGGGTTTCTGGAAGAAACGCAATCAGCAACCACATAGACTTCACGGGCTTGTTGCTTAAGTTGGATAGCTGTCTGCATGACACAGACATGTGCTTCCATACCCGTAACGATTACCTGATTTGGGCGTATGGAGTTAATCTTTTCGTTACAAGCAGGTTCAGACATGCAGGAGAAAAAGGTTTTCTCCATTAAGCCATCTTCTGGAACGATCTCAGCTAGTTCAGAGATGGTGTGTCCCAACCCTTGAGGATATTGTTCACTGGTTAATACAGGGACTTCAGCCTTAAGCGCAATCTCCGTTAACCAACGAGTGTTGCTGACAAGTTCATCTGATTGGGAAACAGCGGGTACAAGCTTTTCCTGAATATCGACGATTAACAGGCAGGATTTGTCGGGATGAATGAGCATATTGTTCCTCTCTATTATCAGATCGGGTTTTCAGGGATTTCATCAGTATTGATCGGCTCAGACGGTGTTGTAGTGTAATGAGCCGTCCAGTATTCCTTTACGACAGGGCCATCTGAAGCAAGGGTATGGCAGGTATTAAGCATGGGGGGAGGGTTATCTGCTGCGGCGTAATACCCTTCCTGAATTTCTCTTTCCTGATGCGTCGCCTGAAATGCTGTAGTACCTAATGGGCCGAGCAGTTCTAACAGATGTGTACAGCCTTTTACACCTGAGAAAAGTTCTTTTGTTTTACGGGTAAAACCACTGGCAATCTGTAATCCAATAAGCTTTTTATAAGCTTCAGAAATGGTTTTGCAGCAGTTAAAAGGGGTGTAATCCATACTAGCAACGGCATCTAAAATATTAAGCTCCATATCCACCGTTATTCTTATGGACATGCCATGAAGTGGTTCGCCTGCGGCGATGATACCGTTGTCTCTATCTGGGTAGTCCATAGAAAAGGTTTTGGTATCGATTAGATGCGCCTCAATATCCCAGAGACCATCTTCACGCTTATAGCCTTCGCAGATGACACGTCGGGTGTGTTTAAGCGCGCGATTTGTAGGAGCAGGTAATGGCATAGAGTTGTCGTACTTCTATTAAATTATAATGAGCCTGAGTATTTTACGAAGAAAGGTGGTCGAGCGCACCTGACAATAGTGGTAAAAATCATAACAAAAAGAGCAGCCGAAGCTGC
>JASBRM010000174.1 GCA_030149405.1 Neptuniibacter sp.
GGGTGATGCACAGTAAGTTTGGCGAAGGCACCGTTCTTAATTTTGAAGGCTCAGGCCCCAAAGCCCGGGTTCAAGTGAACTTTGATTACGAAGGCCCTAAATGGCTGGTAGTCGGTTTTGCTAATCTGCAACCAATGTAGATTAGCAAGGCTACTCTCTGAACATCTGTGGTGTTCTCTGCTCGAGACGACGAAAGAACTTATTAAAGTTGGTCGCCTCGCTAAATCCTAGGGCATAACCAATTTCTGCCACCGATAATGGGCTGTGCACCAACATTCTTTTCGCTTCTAGGATTATCCGCTGATCGATCACTCTTTTAGCGGACACGCCCTCAGCTTTGATACAGGCACGGCTCAAAGTGCTTTCAGCATATCCAAGACGGCGGGCATAATAATTCAGGTTGTGCTGCCGCATGAACTCCGCTTCTAACAACTGCTGGAACAGCTCATAGGTTTTTAGACTTCGAGGATGTGTATCTGTTTGAATCTTATGGCTTTGAAACCATCGCGCCATTCTTAGCAGCATCCCCAGCAACTCATGTCTGATCAGTGTCATATCCATTTCACTGCCACTGAAGGCATTAAAATCCTGATGCAGTCTCTGTAATGATTTCAACAGATCGCTTTTAACTTCTTTTGAAAGAGAAACCACATTGGGCCAATGGGACAAAGACAGTCTTTGCATGACCTGACCACTGAAACCCTGTTCGTGGGGCAGTGATAATGGATCAATCAGAATGACTTGCCCAGAAAGGTGCTGATAATCGACCCACTCCTGTACCTGGCCAGGCCGCACGAACATAAAGCTATTACTGCTGATTTCATGATCGATAAAATCGATTCTGTGTCGCCCTTCTCCTGACTCCACTAGCAACAACATATAGAACTCAAGCTGCTCAGGGCCCGCTGGAAGCTTGGATTTCAAATCACCAAACCGGATAGGCTCAATTCCCAGAGACTGCAGCTTCGGATTATTAAAGCCAGTGCGTTTAATGTTTTCCATTTTCAATCAACGCTCGATATCTACCATCAAATCAAGACAAACAACCTCGCCTGAATAAAGAGAATATTGGAGCATTGAATAGAAATCAAACAACGACTCAGTAGCAAAATGAGTGATTTTTACCCTAAAGGATAAATCAAATGATTATCAAAAAAACTCAATGCCTGGTCATGGGCGCGCTGCTTCTGACCAGTGGTTTAATTTCCCAAAACATACTGGCAGGTGATCAGGACATGAGTAAAAAACAGCAAGTAACCGCACTGTTAAAAAGCATCGAAACCGGAGACAGTGCCCCCGTGGCGTTTATCAATCCAACTAAATACATCCAGCACAATCTCGCAGTGGCTGATGGACTGGCGGGTTTTGGGGCTGTTCTCCAGGCATTGCCAGAAGGATCAGCTAAAGTCGATACGGTAAGAGCCTTTGAAGATGGCGACTACGTATTCACTCACACGGAGTACAACTTTTTCGGCCCTAAGGTCGGTTTTGATATTTTCCGCTATGAAAACGGTCAGATCGTAGAGCACTGGGATAACCTGCAGGTCACTCCAGAATCACCAAACCCAAGCGGCCGCAGTATGATTGACGGCAACACCGAGCTGAAAGATCTGGATAAGACTGTTGAGAACAAACAGCTGGTGAAAAGCTTTGTCACTGATGTGTTAATAAACGATGAACTGGACAAACTGGCGGCCTATTTCGATGACGACAATTACATCCAACACAACCCAAACATTGCAGATGGGCTTTCTGGTCTGGGTGCTGCGCTGGAAGCTATGGCCAAACAGGGCGTTACCATGAAATATGACACCGTACATAAAGTACTCGGTGAAGGTAACTTTGTGCTGGTGGTCAGTGAAGGCTCATTTGCCGATCAGCCCACCGCTTTCTATGACCTCTTCCGCGTAGCAAACGGCAAAATCGCGGAACACTGGGACACCATTGAAACCATCCCTCCCCAGGCTGAATGGAAAAACACAAACGGTAAGTTCTAAACCTATAAATTTGTGTAAAGGCCTTGCCCCTATCAATGGTGGGCAAGGCCTTTTATCTGATAATCTAGACCCGGTAATTCTAACGCCCGGGTATTCTGAATGATGATGGGATTCGGTAACGATCAATTCTCAATGGCTTTTTATATAGCGAACCGGCCTGATATTGATAGTTACCAGGGCCTTAACCACCTACACAGCCTGCACCCTGGTGAAATTGATCATATCGTTGAGGAAACGGGAAACCACTGGCGAAAAATTTTCAATGTCAGCGCCAAGTTTGCCTTTCAGTACCTAAGTGAACATTCGGATGAACATGAGTTACCTCAGAGCTGGCAGGCATATAGAGATACTCTTCTGTATCAGAAGCAATGCCCCATCGCGCTTTTGTTTTCTCCGCCGCAATTCACAACTGACAATGTTGTTCATATTGTTGCCGGGCGTACTTACGCCCGAGAACTAGGATTAGAGGATTTGATTTGGCTGGACGAAAAATTTGCGATGAATACATCTCAACGACTTATTGTCTGCCCCTATCTGGATTATCGCCAGTTGAGTAATGCCAGAATCAATCAGCTATCAGGGTTAGTATCTTCGTTGAGTTCATAATTCGGACTCCAAACAAAAAAAGCCCTGAAAATCAGGGCTTAAAAGTTAGGGGCGGGTACTTAGCTAATAAAAATCAGTTCAGTGTAGGGTTCTGGATTTTTTCCCAGTTGCTAAAGAATACATTTGTATAGGAACCAGCAGCGGTAGGGTTTTCAGAAACCATACGGTTGATCTCTGCCGTTTGTGAAATGGATGGTGGCAGAATAACGGTATCGATCACATGAATAATACCGTTGCTTGCAGCAATATCTGCTGCAACTACTGTTGCCTGATTGATCATCACGTTACCGCCATCCAGGCTGATCGCAATTTTTTCACCTTGCAATGAAGCAGCCTCGGTCAGGCCCA
>JASBRM010000175.1 GCA_030149405.1 Neptuniibacter sp.
CCCTTGGAATGCCCTTGGCTATCAGATCGTCAAAGACCATCTGAGTTTGATCGCTGGATGCGTAGGAACCGGTAACTGTGATAGTCATTTCAGATCCTCTCGAAAAAATTAGCTAAAAATAACGTTAAACTAAAGTCGATAATCATAGAATAGAAACGGACCTGTGATGTGTCCAGAATAACTGTGATATGCCTCTACGAAAAAAAGGTCTATTCAGGTATAATGCGCGCCTTCTTTTCAAACCCAAAAGGTAGAGATCGATTCATGGAGCTTTCCGCACTGACTGCCGTTTCTCCGGTTGATGGTCGCTATGGCAGCAAAACAGCTGACCTGCGTGATGTTTTTAGTGAATATGGCCTGATTCGCTTCCGCGTTGAAGTTGAAGTCCGCTGGCTACAGAAACTGGCTGCACATCCTGAAATTTCAGAAGTGCCACCACTGAGCACTGATGCTAATGCTCTTCTGAATTCAATCGTCGATAACTTTGGGATTGAAGACGCACAGGCCGTTAAAAACATCGAACGTACAACAAACCACGATGTGAAAGCGGTTGAGTACTTCATTAAAGACAAATTCAAAGATAACGCTGAGTTGATGGCGATTAATGAATTTGTTCACTTCGCGTGTACTTCTGAAGACATTAACAACCTTTCGCACGCGCTGATGCTGAAAAACGGCCTGCAGGTTGTTCTTCCTCAGATGCAGCAGGTTGCGGATGAGATTGCTCAGATGGGTCGCGACTTTGCTGAGCAGCCAATGCTGTCCCGTACACACGGTCAGACAGCCTCGCCTTCTACCGTTGGTAAAGAGATGGCGAACGTTGCTTACCGTATGCAGCGTCAGATCAAACAGCTTGAGAATGTAGAGTTTCTCGGCAAAATCAATGGTGCAGTAGGTAACTACAATGCTCACCTGTCTGCTTATGCTGATATTGACTGGGAAGCAAATGCTAAAGATTTTGTAGAAAGTCTGGGTCTTAACTGGAACCCATACACGACTCAGATCGAACCGCATGACTACATAGCAGAACTGTTTGATGTGGTTTGCCGTTTCAATACAATCCTGATTGATTTTGATCGCGATATTTGGGGTTACATTTCTCAGGCGTACTTCAAACAGAAAACCATTGCTGGCGAAGTGGGCTCTTCTACAATGCCGCATAAAGTTAACCCAATTGACTTCGAAAACTCTGAAGGTAACCTGGGTATCGCGAATGCAGTTATGGGCCACCTGGCTCAGAAATTGCCGATTTCTCGCTGGCAGCGTGACCTGACTGACTCAACGGTTCTGCGTAACATGGGTGTTGGTTTTGGTTACTGCATGATTGCTTATCAGTCTACTCTGAAAGGCATCAGCAAGCTGGAATTGAACCCTGCTCAGCTGAATGAAGATCTGGACAATGCATGGGAAGTACTGGCTGAGCCAATCCAGACAGTTATGCGTCGTTACGCTATCGAAGAGCCATATGAGAAGCTGAAAGCGCTGACCCGCGGTCAGGACATGAGCAAAGAAACCATCATGGCTTTCGTTGATACACTGGATATGCCAGAAGAAGCGAAGCAGTCACTGAAAGAGCTGACACCACACAGCTACATTGGTAATGCAGTCGCTCAAGCGAAAAAAATCTGATCAAATATCAGAATAAGAAAACGGGGCCTGCTGCCCCGTTTTTTGTGTCTTGGATAATCAACGGATCATAATCGGTTCTGGATGTAATCTCTGACCAGTCTGATCAGCTTCCTCTTCAGGTAATATATCAATGCTTGGCCAAAGCCCGTTAGACAGGCACTGCGAATATGGTCTGCAGAGCTCCAGTTCTTCCATGGCTTTTACTGTGTTTTCAAAATCATACTCCAACCGGTGCCAGCTGATTTTTATTTCGCCTTGCGCCGGAGAGATCAGCATATACCAGCCGGTCTGAGTGCCATCATTTGCAGGCATGCCTATAACACCGGCATTGAGCCAGGCCCCCTGCTCTAACTGCTGGCCGAAGGGTATGCCGCAATGGCCACCGATAATGACATCGACAGCATTTTGTCTTAGCTGAAGGTTTTTGTATTCATGATCGCTGGAGTGAAAAACAAACTCATTAATACTGTTGGTAGAGCCATGAACGACAAGGAAGCGTTTGCCTGAATGTTCAAAACTGATTTGTCGGGGTAAAACTGCCATCCAGCGCTTATGGCTTTCGGATGTGTGAGACCTCGAATAGCGGTACCACTCTGCAGAAAGTAATGAGCAGGACGAATTTTCGTCAAAACCGCAGCCACAATCTTCAGCATTTACTGCCAGAGATTCCTCGCAATTACCCATAACCACATGGCAGCCCCAGTTTCTGATCAGATCGACAGTCTGCTCAGGCTCTGCGCAATACGCCACCAGGTCCCCTGTGCAAATAACATGGGTGCTGGGTATATCCAAACGTTCTGAGATACTTCTAATGGCTTTTGTGGCCGCGTAGTTGCTGTAAGGGCCGCCATAGATGAGCAGCGGTCCCTGCATCAGTCCCAGTTCTTTAAGATTACTCATCAGGATGCATTCACAACCGGTTGTGTTTGTTTTTGGGTTGAATTGCCAATCATAAATAGCAAACATCCGCCGATCATAACAACCACACAGATCCATAATAGTTTCGTGTATTTATGGGCTTCACCCAGATATGCGCTGTATCCGGATGATTCTGTGAAATACAGAGCGGCACCTCCAATGGCTAACAGGAAGCTGCCCAGGTAACTCCAAACCGGAATCTCCCTCTGGTTGCCCCATAAGCTAAAGAAGATAACCGGAACAAGGTACATAGACGCTGTGCCACTGACAGCTACAGCGCTAAAGAGATCCTTGTTGCCTATAAACACTAAAGCTAATCCGGCGAGCATAAACAGAGCCATCACAATACGGCCGTTTTTAAGGTTTTTGCTCAGTAATTGCATATCGATAACCATCATCTTAGCCGAGCTTGTGAGGGTGCTATCCAATGTAGACATGGCGGAGATAATCAACGTTGCACTGAACAGGAACATTGGAGCCTCCCCCAGAATGCGGTTTAAGGCATCATTCATTGTTTCGCCGTCTAAAGCATTGCTTCCAGCAATCACCCCAAGTGAGCCAAATGCAATGATGCAAACGGAACTGATCCATGCAGCATGGATGAAGCTGTGACGTGTGGTTTCTCTGTCTGCAATAAAGCCACGGTCCATCATAACCGGATCATGCATGGGGTAACTCCAAACCTGGAGTAGAGCAACGATCAGAAGGATGGGGCCTGGATCAGAAATATCAAAAGGTTTGAAAGCAAGAAGTTCAGAACTGAAGTGACCGCCAGTCATTGTGATAAGCAGTAAGACCACCAAAACCGCAAGGAAGATGATCATCTGTAGGAAGTCAGTCTTCAGTGACGCGTGCAAACCACCTATCATAGAATAAATCAGAGTAACAGCCGCTAAGCCGATCACTGCAAGTGTATAGGCCTCGGAGCCGGCAGCGCCAAACAAAATCCCGATTACCAACAGGTTTGCGAACACTTCGCTGACCAGTCGTACACCAATCACAAAGTTATAACAGCGTGTTCCCCATGTTCCGAAACGGTCAGACAGAAACGCCTGTACACTTCCGTAACCCTGCTCAAAACGTAAATGATCAATGATCTTTCCACCGGTCAGAAAAGACAGGTAATAAGCAGCATAAGCCAGTGCGCCCCATATTCCGTAGTAAAAGCCCAGAATGGCGGCATTCAGAAGTGAGCGAGCAAAGATCCAGGTGGTTACTTGCGAAAACGTCAAAGTGATCAGCCCTGGTGCGAATCCTTCGGAATTTTTGCCACTGTAAAAGCTATGAATGTGAGTGACGCGACGAGAGATCAGAATTGAGATTAAAGCCACGATAGCTACGAGACTTGCGAGCCAGACTTCCATAAGTGCTCCAAAAGGGGGTTATCAATAAACTTTTGAATATGACCTGACCCAATCAGAAATGGTTCCCCGGGGCATGCATGCAGTCTTTAAACTCTCATCTAAGTGCTTAGATTGGGCGGTCTTGGCCTGAAAGCACCATATGAGGGCAAGAGTGATCACCATAATGTAACCAAACTTCGATAAAACCTGACCTTACCTGTATCAGGGGTTTGGCCCATTGTTTGCTGTTTGTCTGTTTACTCACATATAAATAAGGAAAATTTCGATGAGCATGATTCACTTCGTAGGCGGTGAAAAAGGCGGTGTTGGTAAGTCTGTGTTATCCCGTCTGCTTTCTCAGTACTTTCTCGATAACTCAGTATCGTTTTCAGGTTTAGATGCTGATCAGTCACACGCAACCCTGACCCGTTATTACAGCGATTTTACCTCCGCCATAAATCTGGATGAGTTTGAAAGCATCGATGGCATCATGGAGATGGCGCTTGAAGAAGAGCGTCAGGTATTGATCGACCTGCCCGCTCAAAGTGAACGTTTTCTCGATAAGTGGATTGAGGAAAACGGTGTACTCGAACTTTGTGAAGAGATGGGTGTGAAACTGGTGTATTGGTATACAGTTGATGGTGGTCCCGATTCAGTCAATCTGTTGCAGAAATTTTTGAAAAAATATAACCACCAGATTCACTGTGTTGTTGTGAAGAATCACGGCTGCGGTTCAGACTTCTCGGGTATTGAAGCGTTACCGGAATTGGCTACAGCTCAATCTGCCATGATGGCTGAACAGATTGTGCTTCCTGCACTGCATACTCCAACTATGGAAAAAATTGATAAGTTGGGTCTAAGCTTTTGGGCAGCAGCCAACCTGAAAGAATCTGGAACAAAGCATCTCAGCCTTATGGAGCGTCAGCGCAGCAAAGTCTGGGTTAAAAAAGGCTATACGGCGGTTAAATCTGTAATGAATCAGCTTAACGCTGAATGATCGTTATGAAAGCAGCTCGATATTCATCGGGCTGCTTTGTCGAAAACCTCAATAAACCATTTCGGTTTCATTCTGCCAAAATCTGTTCGTAGGTTAGACTTCAGCGCTTTCTTTGAGTCCAGAACATAGGGTTTGCCCTGCTCTCTTACAAAGACCACCCAATGCCAGAAGGGCTTGCCGTTCTCCTCATGCCACTTTATAGCTAACAGGGCTTTATCTGGAAGTTTCTCCCATGTTGAGAAAGGTGTCTCTTGATCTGATGTTGAGATCTCTAATGCAGCAAGCAGTTTTCTGACATATGCAGTGTCCGACCAGAGTGTTGAGTCGCTGGCATAAATACCCAGATTATTCGCAATCTGTTTGGCTTCTCCATAGCTGATTTGCTTTAAAGCTGCTGCTGAAGCGATGCCGCAGCCTGTGAGCTCATCTTGTATAACGGGTTTCATGTCTTGGGCCATAGAAAATATAGAAATTTTGTCGCAGGGATTAAAAAATTAGTTCTGCGGCAACGAATTAAACGCTTTGCGTTTTTCCTCAAACCATTTTTTCATGTCTTCAGGCTTCTCCATAAGCTTTTTCATTTTCTGCATGGCTTCAAGGTGATCAGCGTCCTGTTTTTGATACATCTCCATGCCATGTTGTTTACTTAATTCTGCCATTTCCTCAAAGGAATTAGCATGAAATTCAAGATCACAAGCCCC
>JASBRM010000204.1 GCA_030149405.1 Neptuniibacter sp.
AGAACGATCTGAAGCCAGAAAACCAATACTAATAGTGCAGCTAACTGCAGGATGATAAATGGGATAACCCCTTTGTAAATATCGGTGATTTTTACATTCGGAGGGCAAACGCCTTTCAGGTAGAAAAGGGCGAATCCGACCGGCGGGGTTAAGAACGAAGTCTGCAAGGCCATGGCGACAAGCATGACAAACCAAACCAGTTCAGGGTTGTCTATGCCCGGTGCTGATATATCCAGCCCTAACGCCGAGATAACCGGAGCCAAAAGCGGCAGAATGATCAGTGTGATTTCGATCCAGTCCAGGAAGAAGCCGAGCAAGAAGATAACGCCCAGAATGAAGAAGATGATTCCGTAAGGTCCAAAAGGCAGGCCTGTCAGGAACTCCTCAATCATTTCATCACCACCCAGTTCACGAAGAACAAGAGCAAAACAGGTAGCACCAATAAAGATGGCAAAGATGTAGGCCGTTGTATTCATTGTTCCGCCAACAACTTCGTGCAGAACCTTGAAGCTGAATTTGCGGTTATACATGGCCAGCAACGTTGCGCCAAATGCACCCACACCTGCTGCTTCTGTAGGCGTAGCTACACCGGCAAAGATAGAGCCGAGTACTACAAAAATCAGCAATACCGTAGGCAACACATCTTTAAGTACATTAAATACGACACCGAAAGTTACTGGTTTAGCATCCGCTGGTACAGGTAAGTGACTTGGGTTGATCATCCCTCGGACAACAATATAGATGATGTAGAAAGCACCCAGCATCAAGCCTGGGAAAACCGCACCCATAAAGAGGTCACCCACAGAAAGGCCTAACTGATCTGCCATGATTACCAGCATAATACTTGGCGGAATAAGTATGCCTAATGTTCCCGCGGAAGCGATAGTGCCCAGAGCGAGCGGCATGTTATAGCCCTGTTTAGTCATTGCAGGTAGAGACATTACCGCAAGCAGTACCACTGAGGCGCCAATGATACCGGTAGACGCCGCAAGGATGATACCGATGGCAGTCACTGTGATTGCCAGGCCGCCATGGACTCGACCAAACAGCTCTTGCATAGACTTCATCAGACGTTCAGCTACACCGGATTTATCCAGCATGATCCCCATAAATATGAACATGGGGAGTGCAACCAGAATCCAGTTTTCCATGATGGTCCAGAGGCGGTTTACAACCAGTCCCAGAGTTGTGTAATCCAGGCCAGTCATCGTGTCCATGTAGGTGTCAGTAAACTGACCCAAAAACGCGAAAACTATTCCGATTCCGCCCAGAACCCAGGCTACCGGGATACCTGTAAATAGAAGCGCGATGAAAGACAGGAACATCGCGATAACGAGAACTTCATTCGCATCCATCAGTCATCACCTTTAATCAGTAGAGTAATATCGCGGATAAAACGGGAGATAACCGCTAGAGCCAGTAACGCAAAACTGACCGGAATCACACCTTTGATAAGCCATCGATAAGGCAAGCCTGAAGCTGCTTCTGAGGACTCATTTACACGGTACGATTCATAAGTGAAATCGATACCCTGCAAGAAAATAATGATGATGAAAGGCAGCACCATAGTCGGGATGCTGATCACTTCAATAAGGCGTTTAGTTTTAGCTCTCAGGCGCGAATAGAACAGGTCCACTCGAATGTGTGAATTTGTGGTTTGGGCATAAGACAAGCCAAACATCACGCCGATTGAATAGAGATGCCATTGCAGTTCTTCAAGGGCAATCATGCCACTTGCAAAACCTTTACGCAGAATAACCTGCAGCATAATAACCAGCACCAGAACAACATAAGCCCATGCGATTGTGAGACCAACTCGTTGGATGAATTTATCAATGGCATCTGAGAGTGGTACTGGGGTCAGTTTTTCGTTTTCTGTCACGGAAACTTACCTTCGCGATTTATGATTAGGTCATGATATACGGGACATGAAAGCCACGTACCTAATCTATTTATAGTTATATATTGCACTCGGGAGCAAGCAGGGTGGCTAATGCCACCCTGAAGGCTTCAGCGACCCGAGCTGTCACTGAAGAGATTGGATTACTTCGCAGCTCGAGGCAGGAATGCGTTTGCTTCCCACAGATCGTAACCTGTACGGAAGGCACTCATGTCATCCCAAACTTTCTTGAAGAATGGATCAGCAGCAGTTTTCTCAGCTACAACTTCATCCCAAGTTGATTTGAACGTATTCAGCATGGTTTCGTTCCAGTAACGGATCTGTACCCCGTTTTCCTGCGCTTTTTCCATTACCGGGAACTGCATTGCTTCACCTTCGGCAATTGCGTTAGTCATAGAAGCTTTACAGGTTGTTTCAACCAGAGCTTTCTGACCTTTGCTCATTTTGCCCCAGGTATCTTTGTTGATCAGGAGTTCAAATACAGTTGCCTGCTGGTGCCAGCCAGGGAAGTAGTTGTACTTAACAATTTTGTGGAAGCCCAGACGCTGGTCAATTGCTGGCTGAGAGAATTCAGAAGCATCAATAGCGCCTTTCTCCAGAGCACCGAAGATTTCGCCACCTGGAAGCTGAACAGTACCAACACCCAGTTTCTCCATTACGTCTGCACCCAGACCGAAGAAACGCATGTTCAGACCTTTCAGGTCTTCAGGTTTTTCGATTGGTTTCGAGAACCAGCCAGATGTTTCAGGAGAGATGATGGCGCAAGGCATAACTTTTACGTTGTAGCCTGCGTTGTCATACATTTCCTGATACAGGCTCATGCCGTTGCCGTAATACAACCATGCCATGTACTCACCTGCTTCTGGGCCAAATGGTACAGCTGAGAATAGCGCTGCTGCAGGCATTTTGCCCTGCCAGTAGCCAGCAGTTGAGTAACCAGAGTTAACTTTGCCAGAAGATACAGCGTCCAGAATCTCCTTAGGACTCACCAATTTACCTGGCTCATAAATCTTCATTTTTACTTTGCCGTCACTCACGGTTTTTAACTGGTCTGCAACCCATACGATTGGAGTGCCCAGAGCTGGAAGGTGAGAGCCGAAAGCGATTGGAGTTTTCAGAAGCAGTTTGTCAGCAGCCTGTGCTGGAGCTGTGGTGCCTGCTACAGCAGCGGTTACTACAGCTGCAGAGATCAAAGACTTGGCGAACTTTTTCATGTCACATCCTCTAGAGATTCGTTTTTATATTTAGTATTCAGTCGCACTGCGTAAGAGGATCAAGACCTGTTAAGAACCTCTGCTGCATTGCGGAAATCTCAATTGGTATTACCAATTTACCATAAGAGACTTCCTACTGTATTTTTTTTGAGCAGGGTATGTCAATGTTTTTTTTAAGTTTACTAACTATAGTCAAAATGGCTTTTTTTGATTTTTGTTCTGTATCTTTATATTTTAAAGAGGGTTTTGTTGATTTTTGTCCGCTTGAAAATAATTATAAAAGACTGTTCTTGTTTTTTTCTATATAGTTGAATTACTATCAATATTGGTCATACCAATATAATTTGAGTGTAAAGTGATGAGTTATAATAGAGTCAAACAGCCAAAAATTTCTGATGTAATCATGGAGCAGATGGAGGCTATGATTCTGGAAGGGACTCTTAAGCCTGGTCAGAAACTTCCGCCTGAGCGTGAGCTGGCTAAACAGTTTGAAGTGTCCAGGCCCTCTCTACGTGAGGCTGTGCAGAAATTGGCTGCCAAGGGGTTGCTAAACAGTCGTCAGGGCGGTGGTACTTATGTATCGGAAGATCTTGGGGGTTCTTTTTCTGACCCACTACTGGAGTTGTTTCGAACTCATCCTGAGGCTCAGTATGACTTGCTGGAGTTTCGTCATGCTCTGGAGGGCGTATCTGCATATTACGCAGCTTTGAGAAGCACGCCAGCGGACAAAGAGGCAATAATGCAAAGCTATGCTGATTTGCAGCGCTATCATGACAGTAAGGAAATTCAGAAAGAGGTTTATGCTGATGTGGATTTTCATCTGGCAATAGCTGCTTCAACTCACAACATGGTCCTTCTGCATATGATGAGAGCCTTGTTTAATCTTCTGCGAGAGCATATTTGGGACAACCTGAAAAATATTTATCCTCGCTCAGATTACCGCGAAAAGATTCACTCCCAGCACAAAGTCCTGATGGATGCTATTCTCGAAGGGGATCCTGAAAAAGCACGTCAGGCTGCTCATCATCATTTGGCCTATGTTGAAGATGCCTTGCTTGAGGGTGAGCGCGAAAATACTCGTCTTGAGCGTGCTCTAAGAAGAGCTAATGTAGAATAAAGTTGTATATTTACTACATATACCTGAGGATTTAGACTTTTTTTCGGTTCTCGTAGACTTTAAATTAATATTTATGTAGTATAACTACAAGATAATCACATAACTAAAGCTTTGCTTGAGATTGATGGTTCTTCTGATAGGGATTGAAGAAGGTCTTAAGACTTAGCGAATAACTAAAAAACTACTAAGCGTTAACTTTTGAGAGTGGAGAGGTCAAAGTGCAAGACATTATTGATGACGTAGATCCAGTTGAAACACAGGAGTGGCTGGATGCGCTCGAGTCGGTTGCCAAAAATGATGGTGACGAACGTGCGAAATATATTCTGAGCAAGTTGGGTCAGAAGGCTATGGATATGGGAGTTGGCTCTTCAGCCGCTCTAACAACACCATATCGCAACACGATCCGTTCGAAAGATGAAGCCCGCATGCCGGGTGACTTATTTATGGAGCGCCGTATTCGCTCATTTGTTCGTTGGAACGCTATGGCAATGGTCATGCGTGCTAACGATAATGATGACGGTCTTGGTGGTCATATTTCATCTTTTTCTTCTTCCGCAACACTTTACGATATCGGCTTTAACTACTTCTTCCGCGGTAATGACGGTGGTCAGGAATCTGACATGGTCTTTTTCCAGGGGCATATTTCACCGGGTATCTATTCCCGAGCTTATCTGGAAGGTCGATTGACTGAAGAGCAGTTGGATAACTACCGTCGCGAAGTGGATGGTAATGGCCTTTCTTCCTATCCTCATCCATGGCTGATGCCGGATTTCTGGCAATTCCCGACAGTATCTATGGGTCTTGGCCCAATTCAGGCGATCTATCAGGCACACGTAATGCGTTATCTTTCTGCGCGTGACTTGATTAATCGTGGTGATCGTAAAGTGTGGGCGTTTCTGGGTGATGGTGAGTGTGATGAGCCAGAATCTTTGGGCGCTATTTCACTGGCAGGTCGAGAGCAGCTGGAAAACCTGATCTTCGTAGTTAACTGTAACCTACAGCGTTTGGATGGCCCGGTTCGTGGTAACGGTAAGATCGTTCAGGAGCTGGAAGGTATCTTCCGCGGCGCAGGCTGGAACGTTATCAAATGCCTATGGGGTCGTCATTGGGATGCCCTGTTTGCAAAAGATACAAAAGGTCTTCTGCAGAAACGCTTTGATGAAGTATGTGACGGTGAGTTGCAGAACTACAAAGCAAATGGTGGTGCTTACACTCGTGAGCATTTCTTCGGTAAATACCCAGAGCTGCTGGAAATGGTGTCGGATCTGACTGATGAAGACATCATGAATCTGAACCGTGGTGGTCATGACCCTTATAAAGTATTTGCAGCATATAATGAAGCTGTAAACCACAAAGGTCAGCCAACTGTTATTCTGGCTCAGACTGTAAAAGGTTATGGCACGGGTAAATCAGGCGAAGCTAAGAACGATACTCACTCTATGAAGAAAGTGGCAATGGATGATCTTAAAGACTTCCGTGACCGCTTTAATATCCCTTTATCGGATGATCAACTGAAGGAAGTTCCATACTACCGTCCATCGCCTGACTCCGCAGAAATGAAATATATGTTCGAACGTCGCGAGAGTCTGGGTGGTTTCTACCCGGTACGTCGTACTGAGTTCGAAAAACTGGAAACCCCGCCGCTGTCTGATTTCGACGGTCAGTTGAAAGACAGTGGTAAACGTTCTGCCTCTACTCAGATGGTGCTTAACCGTGTCATGAGCACATTGGTTAAAGATAAAAATATGGGTGAGCGTGTCGTACCAATCGTACCTGATGAAGCGCGTACCTTCGGTATGGAAGGTATGTTCCGTCAGTTAGGTATCTACACCTCAGAAGGT
>JASBRM010000206.1 GCA_030149405.1 Neptuniibacter sp.
GCCTTCTGACTTGGACAGTTGGTATTGTTGATGTAGGTGATTCAATCGTTAACTCTTACCTGAATGTAAGCAAGTTGTCTCCAGTGCCAGTTCCAGCTGCTGCTCTGCTGTTCGGTTCTGCTCTGCTTGGATTTGCGGGCTTCTCTGCTCGTCGCAAAATCTCTTAAGTTTTACTGCTAAAACTTAATTTAAAAAAAGGGAGCTTGGCTCCCTTTTTTTGTGCTTTTATAATTGTTTTTCTTTCCTTTTCTTTTCACCTCTTTATTGTAATAAAGAAAGTTATATAATCTTTTTCCTTGAATTCCCGGTTTTGCGGGGTTTTTATTTGTTTGTACTGTTTTTTTTAGGTGTGGTTGGCAAGGGAATATGGACCAGTTTGATGATGTAATGTCTCTGAAACGTTCGTTGCTTCAGCGTCGAAACTCTCTGAGTAATACTTTTCAGTCATTGCTTGATGCGTTTATTGTATTGAGTCTTTTTGTTTTTTTAACGCAGTACAGTGTAGGTGTCATCTCGTATGGTCATGTGATCTTTGTGTTGATATTAATGGGGAGCATGGCGGTTTGTTATGACTTCTTTGGTATCTATCGTAAGCATCGCACGAACTTTGGTAAGTCGATTGATCTTTTTAAGGCCTGGTCATTTTCATTTATTGTCTCTTTGGGGCTTGTTTACTTCCTTCAGGCATCGGAAATTCTACCGCTTGAATTTCTTGTGACTTATGCGGGTGCTGCTTTTGGCTTGCAGTTGTTGTCTCATCTATTTCTTAGGCGCTTCCATCTGGCGAGGGCGCAAAAGTCTAAAGTGAGTGCCTTGCTGATTGGGGAGCAGCAGTTTTCGCAGCGTTTACAGGAAAAAATCAATTCTAACCCTTGGGTAAGAGAGCGAATTGTTGATGTGGTTACAATTCCTAAAATTGAGAGTCAGGGAGATCTATCTTCGGCCCTTCCCTGTATAGAAAATGCGAAAGTGCTGATTGCTAAGCATGATGTGCGTTCTGTTTATCTGGCCTTACCATTGAAAGGTCTGGCCTACATAGAGTCATTATATATTGAGCTCATGGAGCTCAATGTTGATGTCCATTGGGTTCCTAATATTCATGAGTTGCATTTGATTAATCCAAGTGTAAAAGAGTTGTCGGGTTATCCAGTAATGACTTTGTCTGAAACCCCTTTAATTGGCACGCACCATCTTAAAAAGGCGCTTCTTGATAAGTTGCTTGCTCTGGTAGCTTTGATATTGCTCTCTTTGTTAATGCTCGGCACAGCTGCTGCGATTAAATTAACCTCTCCGGGACCAGTATTCTTCCGACAGGCAAGAACAGGCTGGGATGGTAAAGAGTTTAAAATTTGGAAATTTCGCAGCATGAAGGTTCATGAAGAGAAACCGGGTGAAATTAAACAGGCAACCAAGGATGATGATCGGATTACACCTGTAGGTAAGTTTATTCGTAAAACGAGTATTGACGAACTTCCCCAGTTGTTTAATGTGCTTGCAGGCAATATGTCTATGGTCGGGCCAAGACCTCATGCGGTGCAACATAACCAATTATATTCTAAACAGATTAATGCATATCTCTGTAGGCACCGCATTAAACCGGGTATAACTGGACTTGCGCAGGTTAGGGGTTATCGTGGTGAAACTGAAGAACTGGAATTGATGAATAAACGCGTTGAGAGTGATCTTGAATATATCAATAATTGGTCTGTATCCCTAGATCTGATAATCATGGTAAGAACGGCATTGACGTTGCTGAGTAGTCGAGCCTATTAAGGAAGCTTTTCACAAGTGTTATATTAACTAACTTGAGATTTTAAAAGGATATTGTCGTGACATACGATGAAGAAGGTAAGTTGCAGGTACCAACTAACTATGTAGCAACCCTATTAAGGTATAAATACTACGTGGTGATGGCCATTGTTATTTTGGCTGGGCTTTCTATTTTTGCTGTAAAAATGGTTCCTTCCATTTATCGTTCTGAAGCGATCGTCCTAGTTGAAACTCAACAGATACCAGATGAGCTTGTTAAGTCTACTGTGACTTCTGTAGCTGCTGAACGTATTCAGATAATTAAGCAGCGGGTTATGACCCGTGAAAAATTATTGAATATCGCTAATAAGTATCCTGATCTTAAGGGAGATTCAGATAATGTTCTGATCTCTTCACTGGTAGAAGGGTTAAGACAAGCTATCACTGTAGAAATGATGGGTGATGGTAGAAGGCGTCACGCTAATACAATTGCTTTTAAACTTGGTTTTGATTCAAGAGACCCTCAAATTGCTCAGTCGGTTGCAAATGATTTAGTGACTCTTTTCTTGGATGAGAATGTTAAATCAAGGACAGAAAGAGCCACGGAAACAACGGATTTTTTAAAGTCTGAAGCTGATAAACTCAAGAGAAGACTGGCGCAAACAGAGCAGGCGATAGCCGACTTTAAACAGAAGCATAAAGACGCATTACCTGAACATCTGAACTTATATATGAATATGCTTCAGAGAGCTCAGGCAAGCCGGGTGGATCTTCAGCGCCAGATAGAGGCGGAGCGAAATCAGCGCTCTTTATATGAGGTCCAACTGAGTTCAGCTCCTGGAGCGCAAGTCCATCAAGGGCGGTTACAGCAACTCTACAGTGAGTATGAGAAGCTATCTTCCCAATACCAGGAAAATCATCCTGATATTCGGAGGTTGAAAGGGGAAATAGCAAGCCTTGAATCTTCCGCCCCTGCCACATCAAATGTTGGCACGGTGATTAAGCAGAAAATTGCTTCTAGTAATCGCCAATTGTCACTGTTAGGTCAGCAGTTGGGTAAAACTAACAATGAAATACGAGAACTTGAAGAAAAAGTTCTGACCATTCCTGACGTTGAGAGAGGTTTGCTTACCCTTAACAGGGATTACAAATCGGTTAAAGGGCAGTACGACCAAGTCCTGAATAATACAATGCAGGCGCAAATGGCTGAAAGTTTGGAGCAAGGTCGTAAAGCGGAGCGTTTTTCAATCCTAGAGCCTCCACAATTACCAGATCAGCCTCATTCGCCTGATCGAAAACAGTTAATGGCGGCAGGCATAGGTGCATCAGTATCTATTCCTATCGCGATAGTTCTTCTTTTAGGTTTCTTGGATAAATCGGTCAGAGGTGCAGTGGCTGTAGAGGCTGTAACAGGTAATGCACCTTTGGTAGTGATACCGTTAATTACTACAAAAGAAGAAATACGCAAGAAGAGAAACAGGACTTTATTAATCATCGTCTGCATAACGCTTGCAGTAATTGCAGCGGTTGGGCTCATTCATTTTTACGTGAAACCGCTTGATATGTTGCTCTACAAATTAATGTTCAAGTTTGGTCTGTCTTAAGGAGATAGGTATGGCGACTATTGCAGATGTTGTTAAAAAAGCTAAGAGCAATCTACCTGAAAGTCATTCGGAGGGGGATAAAAGTGTTACAGAAAAAGGCTTGAGCTCCAATCAACCGGCTAGCCGTACAGATGCTGTGGCACTTCGTTCTGAGAAAAAAGGTAGAGTTGACGACAAGTTAGCTAAAAATGATGTTGTAGAAGACACAAGGGATGAGCTAACGGAAGAGATAGCTACAAGCATTGAATATACGAATTCGCGGGTAATCAATGTCAGTAATGAGACTTTGACTGAAAATAGAGTTATTGCTCAGAATAAGGAAGACCCGAGATCTACACCCTTTCATATGTTAAGGGCCAAAGTACTTCAGGACCTTAGAAAGAATGATTGGAGCACAATCGCTATCTCTGCACCCACTCCCGGTGCCGGTAAGTCTTTGGTTACCGTAAACCTTGCCATGAGTATTGCAATGGAGGTGAACCAGACGGTTTTGATTGTTGATATGGACCTGCGTCAACCATCTTTGCATGAGTACTTTTCGTTTGAGCCTGAATACGGTGTCCAAGATTATATTCAGAACGATATTGAATTACAGGATATAATGGTAAATCCAGGAGTTGAAAGACTATCCATACTGCCAGGCAGGAAAAGGATGTTGAATTCATCTGAGAAGCTGGCATCTCCAAAAATCCGAGCATTAACTGAAGAACTCAAGAGCCGCTATAAATCCAGAATTGTGATTTATGATCTGCCACCATTACTTGTTTCTGATGATGTAATGGTTTTTCTGCCTTATGTAGATTGTTCTTTGCTGGTTGTCGAAAGCGGTGTAAATACTCAGGAAGAGATTGAAGCTTCAATGAAGCTGGCTGAAGTAAAGCCATTGCTTGGAACAGTGTTAAATAAAGAAGTCGAATATAAAAACCTATACGTTTATTAATGGCTCCTTCAATTGGATTCAAAGTTGTGTTTACAGGGAAATAAATGAGTTCATTGTCAGAAAAGCCAGTAGTTATTATACCTGCTTATAACGAATCTGGGGTGATCCTAAGACTCCTTAAAGAGCTCTATGAAGGTTTTTCTGGGGGGTATTATAATGTGGTTGTGGCTTGTAATGGGTGCTCTGACAATACCGTTGAAATAGTAAAGAGTCACTTTCCAGATTACCTATGTTTGGATATTGAATTGGGCTCTAAAATTAATGCTATTAATGAAGCTGAAGCGCTTGGGTTAGGATACCCTAGGGTTTATGTAGATGCGGATGTTGTTATTTCTACACAATCAGTTCTCAAAATAATCGAAGAACTTGGAAAAGAAAAGGAGCCGTTAGTGCTTGCTCCAAGGGCCATAATTAACTGTTCCAATTCCGATTCGTTTGTACGGTTATTTTATTCGGCGTGGGAAAAGACAACTTTCTTTATTGAACAGGGCTACGGCTCAGGTGTTTATGCTCTGAACCAATCAGCCAGACAGTTGTTTGATACATTTCCAAATGTTACTTCAGATGATGGCTTTGTGCGTCACATCTCACCAGCATTGAAAGTAGGTATTTGTGAAGATGCAAACAGTACAGTTGAAGCTCCCAGATCGATTTCAGATCTCGTTAAAATTAAAGTCAGGATAAAGGCAGGAAAATCAGAACTCACAAATACTGCCAGTTCCAGTAATGATTTGGATTCAAAGCGTAGATTTGTCCTGAGACCAACAGTTACCGAGTTTATTTTTTATGTATTTATAAACCTCTATATAGGTTTAAAAGTGAAGCTCGAGCTCAGAAAAGGTGGAGACTTGATTTGGCACAGGGACGAATCGACCCGATAAGTTGCAATATCTACTCCAGTTTTTCTGCGACGTTGGCTATCTGTATGGCCCTCAATTTAAACTTTAAAAAACCTGAATTAATCTAGCAATATGATTACAACGCCTACCTTAATTATTACGATAGCACTCTGTATGCTTATTATGGTCGTGCCCAGGCGTTATGTCCTGTCAATGTATGTTATTGGTATGTGCTTTGTTCCCGCTGAACAGGCGGTTATTATTGCCGGTCTGGACTTCAAAGTCCTTAGAATATTAGCTCTAGTAGGTATTCTGAGGATTGTTATAAAGAATGAGCAGATACCTCTCATACTGAATAAGATGGATAAACTGGTTATCGCCTGGTGTGTGGTAGGTACAATTGCATTTACGCTTAATATCGGTACCTTTGGAGCCTTTGTAAACCGCCTTGGCCGGGTTGTTGATATCTTGTTCTTATATTATGTTTTCCGAATAATGGTAAGAGACTTCCGAGATGTAGAACTTATCTTGAAATCTCTATTGTTATGTGCGATCGCCATGACACCCTTTGTTTTTATTGAGTTTTCTAGTGGACGAAACCCGTTCATGGTGTTGGGTCGAGGAGAGACTTCAATTCGTGAAGGGCGTATCCGTAGCTCAGGTGCATTCACTCATGCAATTTTGTTAGGTTCCTTTTCAGCAGCAGTTTTGCCTTTGGGGTGGATAATGGCTAAAAAGTATGTTCAGAAATCTTTTGCCAACAGAAAATTATGGATTCTTGCAACATGCTGTGTGGTCTTTATTACTATTGCTTCAGCATCAAGCGGACCGTTAATGGCAATGGTGGCCGGCCTGATTGTCGTTATGAGCTATAAATTGAGGAGATATGTTGGTATTGCAACTTATGGATTTATTGCAATGCTTTTCTTGCTGCATCTTGTTATGAAAGCACCTGTGTGGCATCTAGTTGCAAGGGTCGATTTTACAGGTGGTTCGACGGGTTATCACAGATATAATCTTATCGATAAAACTATAAAGAATTTTGGCGACTGGGCTTTGTTTGGAACTACTCGTGAACAGGTAATGGAATGGGGGGTTTTCGCTGGTGACGTAACCTCAATGTATATTTTGCAAGGGGTTCAAGGTGGGTTTGTGACCTTTGTGGTTTTTGCTATTTTAATTGTGGCCATGTGCAGAGCTTTTTGGAAGCTTAGCTTGGAAAAACTCCCCAGGCGAGAAGCGTTTATAGTGTGGGCAATTTTTTCTTCAGCGATCGCTCATGTGGTTTCTTTTCTATCAGTGGCTTATTTTGGCCAGATACAAATGATGCTTATTCTCTGGTTTGCGCTTGCTGCATACCTCAAGACGTATCATGTCAAATATAGGCGAGAGATGAGAGGCGAGCGTATCAGGCAGCAGCTCGAAAAAGCAAATGGAGAACATGCAGGTCATGTGTAAACGGAAAAAACGTATTCTCGCAGTCTCTTCCAGTGGTGGGCACTGGGTCCAGTTAATGCGTCTCAGGCCTGCTTGGGACCACTGTGAAGCAATATACCTGACCACCGAAAGGGACTATGAGCAGGAAGTCAAACGCTACAATCAGGAACATGACTTACAACCCTCAGCTTTTTATCTAACGGTTGTTGCAAGCAGGTGGCAAAAAATTAAACTATTGCGCCAACTTCTGGATATCTTTCTGGTGATTGTCCGGGTTCGCCCTGACTATATTGTCTCCACAGGTGCTGCACCGGGTTACATTGCATTACGACTGGGGAAAATGATGGGGGCTAAGACTATTTGGGTAGATAGTATCGCAAATGTTGAAGAGCTTTCATTATCCGGTCAGAAAATCCGTAACAATGCCGATGTTTGCCTTTCTCAATGGCCAGAAGTGGCAAGTGGTTCAGAGAATGAAAACGGTAATTCAGTTAAGTATTGGGGGCGCGTCCTTTGATTTTTTCTACAGTAGGTAGTGAGCTCCCCTTTAATCGTTTAACTGAGGCGGTCGATAAATATGCCCAGGCCAATTCTGATGTTGTTATCAGTGCTCAAGTGGGCAGAATTGGTCCCGGAGATTACTCCCCCCAGTATATACAGTTCAAGCAATTGCTCACTCCAGGCGAGTATGCAGAGTATGTTGATCGTGCCATAGTGATTGTTGCGCACGCAGGGATGGGATCTATCATTTCGGCAATTACCCAGAAAAAACCAGTGGTGATCTTACCCCGAAGGGGGCATTTGCAGGAAACCAGAAATGATCATCAGTTTTCAACAGCGAAACAGTTTGAGAGCCGCGAGGGGATTTTTGTTGCATGGGAGGAATGTGAACTGCCGGCTAGAATGGAGGAGGCACTTCACTTCAGTCAAAGCGGAAGTATGAACGGAGTGAGTGATTTCGCAAATCAGGATCTGTTAAAAAAGTTGGAAAGTTTTTTAAGAAGTTGAAAATGAACCCTACTCTTTCAATCGTTATCGTTAGTTACAACACCCGACAGCTTACAGCGACGGCCATAGAGTCTGTTTATGCGGAAACGAGAAAAACCGATTTTGAGCTGATCGTGCTGGACAATCTTTCCAGTGATGGTTCTGCAGAGTGCATCGAAGAAAAATTCCCTGATGTAAAGCTTATCAAGTCAAAACAAAATCTGGGTTTTGCCGGAGGTAATAATAAGGCAATTGAACTTGCGGCTGGAGAATATGTCTTATTGCTGAATCCTGATACCGTTGTACTGGATGGTGCAATTGATGTGCTCATGGATTTTGCACGATCTCAACCACAAGCTGGCATCTGGGGAGGGCGTACACTTTTCGCTGATGGAACTCTCAACCCTACGTGCTGCCATCATCGGATGACGTTGTGGAATCAGTTATGTACCTCTGTTGGTTTATCCTCTGTGTTTAAAAAGACAGCGCTGTTTGGTGGTGAAAGTTATGGTGCCTGGCAACGTGATAGTGTGCGGCAGGTGGACATAGTTTCAGGGTGCTATTTACTTACACGTCTGGAAACATGGCGAAAATTGGGTGGTTTTGATCTTAAGTTCTTTATGTATGGTGAAGAAGCAGATTTTTGTTTACGAGCTGAAAAGTTAGGCTGTTCCCCGATGATGACCCCAGATTCCCGGATAATTCATTATGGCGGTGCTTCTGAAAAGGTACGTGCTGACAAGATGGTGAATCTGCTTGCAGCTAAAATGGAACTCATTCTAAGTCATTGGCCTGTATGGCAAAGATCTGTAGGTAAGTTTCTGTTTTTTATGCGTGTGTATACGCGTATTGCAGGCTTCAGTTTGTTCTCTGTATTAAAACCATCAAAGGCAAATTACAGAGAATCCCTCGGAGTATGGAAAACAATCCTAAGACGTTCCCGTGAATGGGAAAACGGCTACAGCGGGCGTGTTTAATTCAGTCATTGTCTAAGATGTAGGAAATTCAAGCAGGAAAATTGATGAACCTTCTTCCCTTATGGGCCTTTATAACACGAGTCAGAAATAAGCTGTTTTCTCTTACAATTAAGGCCTCCTTTCTGGAATGCGGCAGAAATGTTATTTTTGAAACACCTTGCCGCCTGTCCGGGTGGAAATACATAACAGTAGGTTCCGATACTTTTGTCGGTTCAGACAGTTGGTTAGCTGCTATGCCTGAGAAAGATACTGAACGTACAGGACCGGTAAAAGGGCCGATAATATCCTTAGGTTTCAATACTGGAATTACAGGTCATTGCACAATTTCTGCAGTTAGGCAGGTTAAGATCGAAGAAAAAGTCATAATTGCTAGATATGTCTATATTTCGGATCATACACATGAATATTCAGATAAGTCTATTGCAATCAAGCATCAGGGGATTACTAAAATTGCTCCAGTACTCATAAAGAGGGGTACATGGATTGGGCAGGGGGCAGTAATTTGCCCAGGCGTAACCCTTGGGGAAAATTGTGTTGTTGCCGCTAACTCGGTAGTAAGGCAGTCGTTTCCACCTTACTCCGTGATTTCTGGTAGTCCAGCGAAATTGATTAAAACAATTGATTAGGTTTTCGATGAATTACAATATTGAACTTGTACTTTTAACGAAAGCCAAACAGTCAGCTACTTCATAGATATGGAAAAAAATCATCAGCAAAAATATCGGACTCAATTCATTATCGGTTGTAAGCCAGCTTATGATGAATTTAGTCACCACACCAAAATCAATGATCTATATGTCAGTCATTATGAACGAAATGATCTGATTCAGGTTGTCAACTCTAAGGGTATTCAAGTAGGTTTGATCCTAGGCTTTCCAATTGACTATAAGAATAAAAAAATTATTTCGAATAGGCTGATAATAAATACCGAGGGTGATTTAGATGCTGCTATTGAGCAGGAAATTTATGCCCTTTCAGGAAGCTTTATTTTTATTCTTGATCATCACGAACAGCGTATTTACCTTGATACTAATGGAAGTCTTTCGATTGTTTTTGATGAAACCACTGGTCAAGTAGGTTCCACAGCGGCCGTATTATTGTCAGAGCAGGATTACACGGAGCGGTTTAATACGGAGCTCTATGATCATCTCGAAGTGTCAAAAGATGGATGGTTTCCTTCTGGACTTACCGCACATAAGGGGATTAAGCGGTTATTGTGCAACCACTACCTTGACGTGAAAACACGAACCTCAAAAAGGCATTGGCCAACAGCAAGCTTTACGGAACGATGTTCTGCGAAGCATTGTGCTGCTGTTATTTCAGAAATTATTAGTAATACAGTGGAGGTGCTTTGTAAGCAGGGTACTGTGGTTTGTGCTCTGACTGCTGGGAATGAAACTCGATTAATAATTTCAGCGCTTCATAATCAACCGTTGAATGTTGATTACTTTACAATAGACTTTGAAAAGTCTTCATGCGATATGAACGCTGCTAAGAGGATATCTGAAAGGTTGGACCTGAATTGGCAGTCAATACCTGCGATTTACTCTTCGGAAGCAGAAAAAGAGATCTGGTTGAAACAGGTTTCACATTGTATATTTGGAAATAATCTTTATATACACAAAACGCTGGATGAAATTTCTGATTATGATTTTTTCGTTGGGGGCCTAGGCGGGGAAATAGGACGAGCTTTTATTTGGAAAAACGGTGATACTAACGAAACCGAGCTCACTACTGAATCGATACTTAACCGTTTTGGGTTATCCCCTGATAATAATGAACTCAGAGCTTCTACTGATTTATGGATGGAGCAATGCGCTCATTTTGATACCTTAACCATCCTTGAGCTAGCATATATTGAGTTAAGAATGTCTGCTTGGGCATTTTCTCAATCTTATGCTAATCCCAAAAAGCAAATTGAAGTGAACCCTCTGATTTGCCGTGAAGCTTATTCATTAATGCTTAGTTTGGACCCCGATGATAAACGATCTGGAGCTTTTATAAAGGCGGGGATTGCAGAAAACTGCCCGGAAATTTCTGATATACCAATTAATAAGTTTGGGGATTATAGAGATTATTTGTTTACCTTAAAAAAACTCAGCATGAATAATATAAAAAAGAAGATTCGGAAGGTATTTGGATAG
>JASBRM010000208.1 GCA_030149405.1 Neptuniibacter sp.
ATGGATCTGGAAGCCAATGGTGAATTCCGCTGGGCCAATCGCTGCCTGAACCGTTATCTGGAAATCTGTGGTGATTATCATGCTCTGCCCCTGCTGAATTTCTATAAAGCCTATCGCTCTATGGTACGCGCTAAGGTTTCAGTTCTGGGAGATATGCATGATCTTAAAACCTTACGCCGTTACCTGAGGCTCACTGATTATTACGCCCGAGAACGGAAGCCTGTGCTTTTCCTCATGCACGGTATATCCGGAAGCGGTAAAAGCCACCTGAGCCAACAGTTAGTCGACCAAACCGACACAATTCGAATCCGTTCAGACGTTGAACGTAAAAGGCTGTACCGTGATTTGAGTCTGAAAGGTGAGAAAGTAGATCTTTACGGCCCACAGATGAACGCCTTGACCTTTAATCATCTTCTGGACACAAGTTCCGACCTGCTTCGCAATGGTTACTCGGTAGTGGTTGATGCAACCGCAATACGACGCAGAACCCGTCAAAGTTACATTGAGTTGGCTGAAAAGCTCAAAGTGCCAATCCGCATCATCGCCTGCGAGTGTGAAGTGAAGCTGATTGAAGCCCGTCTTCGTAAACGTGTATCGGAAGGTTCCGATGCATCCGATGCAGACATTGCCGTTATGCAGGATCAATTAGACCACCTGCAACCGATCACGGAAGAGGAAGAAGCGCTCACCATCAGGGTAAACACTGATGATGACGATGCTATCAGCCGTTTGTTGGAACAACTCAGACAGCAAGAGGTTATTTTTTAAATGCGTGAGTTATGTGACGTTTCAGGCTTTGATGAGCTGCAAACCAAAGGTTTCGAGGTTGAAGGCAAAAACCTACTGCTGGTGAAACACCGGGATGAATTTTATCTTTATGAAAACAGCTGCCCACACCGCAGCATTCCTCTTGAATGGCAGCCGGATCAATTTCTCGACTTTGAAAAGACCTTTATCCAATGCGCCACTCATGGCGCCCTGTTCAAGATTGACACCGGTGAGTGTATAGCTGGCCCTTGCGTCGCAGACAGTCTCACTGCGGTACCTTTCCAAAAACAAGGCAACCGCATACTCATAGATCTCTAACTGGCTTTTGATTTTCGTTTATGGCGAAGCTCTAGCTAGGCAAAATTTGGCGAAAAGAGGGAGTTTATGTGTATAAATGACCGATTTGAGCCAGATTTTAACGCCGCTAGAGTGAGTGAATTAGAAAATCAACAGCCTGCTAAAGAATCACGGGCAACTCTTGGTTGATTGTCACTGACTGCTCATCGATATGTGCTGCGTAGGCCATCACCTCGACACCAGCCGTTTTAGCTTCTCTTAACAAACGTCCATATTCAGGATCAATCTCATCAGCGGGGCGCACTTTCTTAATGCCCATATGTGGGACACAAAATACCATCGCTGCGCGATCGCCCTGTTCAACCATAGCCATCAGCTCTCTGAGATGTTTGGCTCCTCGTGTCGTCACCGCATCCGGAAAACTTCCCCAACCGTCTTCCTCTAGCAAAGTTACGTTTTTAATTTCTACCCATAGGTTTGGCTTGTCATCATCCTGAAGTAACAGATCGATACGACTGTTTTCACCGTACTTAACCTCTGAGCGGATGTGCGAGTAACCCTGCAACTGCTCAATAACGCCCTGCTCAATCGCTTCCCGAATCAAAGCATTGGCTCTTCCGGTATTGATTGATGCCAGATAGCTGTTTTCGATTTCTACCAGCTCCCAACCCAGAGGGTATTTTCGCTTTGGGTTACCGCTGTCTTTTAGCCAAACCCTGCTACCCGGTTCAGCGCAGTTTTTCATCGAGCCTGTATTCGGGCAATGGGCTGTGACTTCCCGGCCATCATCCAGCTGTACATCAGCAAGAAAACGTTTGTACCGTTTAATCAATCGCCCCTGAATTAATTCTCCAAGCTCCATCAGCCATGAATCCTTTGCTCAAGGCGATCCAGCGCTACCTGAATTCTGTCCAGCCCGGTTGTATAGGAGAAACGAATAAATTCATTGCTGCGGTAATGCCCAAAGTCTTTTCCTGGGGTTGTCGCAATATGATCTTCTTCCAGCAATCGCCAGCAGTAATCAAAGGTATCGTCTGTAAGATGCTTAGCACCAGCATAAACGTAAAAAGCACCTTCCGGCGTAATCGGCAGTTCAAAACCCAGAGATCTCAGGCCACCCACCAGTAAATCACGGCGTAATCGGAACTGCTCTTTTCGCTGTTCAAGAATTTCCAGAGTTTCAGGTTTAAAAGCAGCCAATGCTGCGTATTGAGACACTGTATGGGGAGAGATCATGAGGTTTTGAGCAAGTTTCTCCAGTTCTGGCGCGGCCTCCTCAGGAGCCACCAGCCAGCCAAGGCGCCACCCCGTCATACCAAAATATTTAGAAAAACTGTTCACCACAAAAGCGCTGTTATCAATCTCCAGTACTGAGGGCACATCCTGTTCGTAGGTCAACCCATGATATAACTCGTCGACAATTAAAGATCCGCCCGACTGCTTTACCTGTTCAGAGATTGCCCGTAGCTGCGCTTCAGGCACTACCGTACCCGTGGGGTTTGCCGGGGATGCTAATAACACACCAGCCGTATCTTCCTGCCAGTGCTCCTCAACTAACTCAGAAGTCAGCTGCAGATTACTTTCAGCCGTCACTGGCACCAATTGAGCTTTGGCTTCCAGGAACCTTAGGAATTGACGATTACATGGATAACCCGGATCAGCCATCATAAATGTCTGACCAGCATCGGTTAACAACGCAAAAATCATTAGCAATGCGCTCGACGCCCCGGTAGTCACAATGATGCGCTCAGGTGCTATTTCCAAGCCATATTTGCTCTGATACCACAGGCTGATCTGCTCCCTAAGTTCAGGAATACCTGCAGCCGGTGTGTATTGAATGGCTGCAGAATCTATTGCCTTTTTTGCAGCTTCAGCAATCGGTGCAGCTGTCGAAAAATCCGGCTCTCCAGCTTCCATATGCACAACATCAAAGCCCGCAACATCTAACTGCTTCGCCCGCTTAAGCAGGTCCATCACTTTGAAAGTTTCTATTTCTGCAACCCGGTTGGAAGGTACAAAACCCATACATCTCACTCGCTCATTAAAGGATTCCGCAGTATACATCAGCGACTACTGAAATAGCTTTTACAAAAAATATTTACAAGGAAATGAGTCTGAACTAAACATAATGAGTTAGTCTTTTCAGCTTATTGGATTAATTTAGGGCTGGCGAAACATCAATTCATCTGGTAATTTGCCTGCCTTTATAGGGAAACCTGTGAGCAGTAAGGAAATGTAAATATGCATCCTTTACAGGGCATTCAGGTATCCAGGATTTATTTTTGCGTTAATTAAAGACTAGTCAGTGAAACCGCCTAAGGTTGTCACTTATAGGAAGTGAGGCAGACCATATGCCAAACAATAACGAAGCTTTCTCTCATTTTGAGCCGTACCCGATTGTTGAGGGTGAGGAGTACATGAATGAGAAGCAGAAAGACCATTTCCGCAAAATTCTTGAAGCTTGGAAACAGGAACTGATGGAAGAGGTGGACAGCACAATCCACCATCTGCGTGAAGAGCCATCTAACTTTGCAGATCCTAGTGATCGCGCAAGCCAGGAAGAAGAATTCAGCCTGGAGCTGCGTACGCGTGACCGCGAGCGTAAGCTAATTAAAAAGATTTCAGAATCAATCGAGATGATTGACGAGGACGATTACGGATACTGTGAAGCATGCGGTATTGAGATCGGCATCCGTCGTCTTGAAGCACGACCTACTGCGTCTTTGTGCATCGATTGTAAAACACTTGCTGAAATCAAAGAAAAACAGCTTGGCGGCTAATATCCTATAAAAGCCAGCCCAAGGCTGGCTTTTAACAGGCTCACATCTCGTGTCCTATATCGGCCGTTTTGCTCCTTCACCCACTGGGCCTTTGCACTTTGGCTCCCTCCTCGCTGCACTTGCAAGTTTTCTGGATGCAAGAGCCAATAATGGTCAGTGGCTACTCCGAATAGAAGATCTCGATCCTCCCCGTGAGCAGGCCGGTTTAAAAGAACAATTTCCGGATATTCTTGAAGGGTTCGGCCTCTATTGGGATGGTGAACTCGAACTGCAAAGTGAACGCCTCGAACATTATGAAGATGCTCTAAAGCAGCTTATTGATGATCGCAATGCTTACCTCTGCAGCTGTTCCAGAAAAGAGATCCAACAACGTACAGACACCTCTGTATATGATGCCCACTGTTACTTACATCCACCAGAGCAAACTGACAATTGCGCAGTGCGTGTGTGCTGTAAAGACAGCCTGATAAGCTTCCGGGATATCATACAGGGGCCTCACGCATACAACTTGGCGATGAGCAGTGGCGATTACATTATTTTTCGGCGTGATGGTTTTTACGCCTATCAGCTTGCCGTAGTTGTCGATGATTACTTACAAGGCGTTACTCATGTGGTGAGGGGGTCTGATTTGTTGGATGAAACACCGAGGCAAATTCATCTTCAGCAACTTCTGGGTTACCCAACTCCGGCCTACGCCCATATCCCCGTTGCCAATAATCTGGAAGGCCAGAAGTTGAGCAAACAAACCTTTGCTCCTGCTATAGAAACCAAAGATGCAGTTGAACTCACATACAAAGCTTTAGAGTTTTTAGGGCAATCCCCAGAATCCGGATTAAGAAATGCAGCACAAATTGAGTTGATAGAGTGGGCAATCGCAAACTGGGATATTCATAAGGTACCTAACGTACCAGGAATTCAATTTCTGCAGGAGCAATGAATGGAGTTTCATCGCATACTGCTACTCCTTATTCCATCTTTATATTTTTTACTGCCGCTACTGATCAACAGCTGGCAACAGATTGACCCTCCCTGGTTCATCCCGTATTTGGTTTGGTTTTTCATAATCATTTTTGCATTTCTGATCGAAAGAAGGAAAAGAGATGTTTAGCCTTCCTTCCCTGATTCTGATCGGAATTGCCTATCTGTTTTTTCTGTTTGGTGCTGCCTATCTGACCGAACGGAACATGCTGCCCAAGAAACTGGTCCATCACCCTTTCACTCATATTTTATCTATTGGTGTGTATGCCAGCGTTTGGACATTTTACGGCGCATTCAGTCTGGCCCATGAATCAGGCTATAGTTTTTTGGGTTCATACTTCGGCGCTGTAATGACGTTTATCCTTGGACCGGCTCTTCTGATTCCTATACTCAGGATTACCCGCAGTTATCAGCTTAGTTCCCTCCCTGACTTGTTTGCATTTCGATTCAGAAGCGGCTTTGTCGGAGCTTTCACTGCGATTTTAACTCTGCTGGCGACACTTCCAATGTTGTCTATACAGATTCAGGCAGTAACTAACACCCTGCACATCCTAAACGACCAATTCAGTGTCGATCAGATCGGATTAGGGTTCTGTTTTGTTATTGCGCTGTTTTCGATTTTATTCGGTGCTCGCCAACCCAGTTTAAGGAACAACAACAGAGGACTTATGGTTGCGATGGCTGTTGAGTCTCTGATCAAGCTTATCGCTCTGCTGATAATCGCCATCTACTCAATTTTCTCTGTTCTTGGAGGATTTAACGGTGTAGAAGAGTTTCTCAGCCAAAACCCTGAATCGCTTAATAAGCTAACAGCCCCCGTGGATGGTGACGCCTGGCGCACACTGATTTTGTCGTTTTTTGCAGCAGCCATTGTGATGCCGCACATGTTTCATATGCTGTTTACCGAAAATTCGTCCGATGAAACCATATACAAGGCAACATGGGCTATGCCACTGTTCCTGTTCCTGCTTGCACTCACTGTACCTCCGATTATCTGGGCCAGCGATTACCTCAATACAACTGGTCAGGATCAATTTATCGTTCTGAACCTGGGCCTGATACGAGACTCAGCTTGGTTAACCGTTATAGCATTTATTGGCGGTTTATCAGCTGCAACCGGGATTATGATTGTTGCCACAGTGTCTCTGGCCTCAATCCTCCAGAACCACGTCATCTTGCCTTTAATTCCCAAACCTAAGACACCGAGGTTTTATGCCTGGCTGTTATGGTTAAGAAGACTGCTGATCATGGCCATGCTCCTGGGCAGCTATCTGTTTTATCGTCAGGTGGGTACTGACTATGAGCTGCACCAGATGGGAATCATTGCTGTTGTCGCCTTTTTACAGTTTTTACCGGGATTACTAGCGACTCTATTCTGGCAACGGGCATCTCGTTGGGGTTTTATCGCAGGATTAACCGTCGGCATGGGTATCTGGTTGTTTACCATGTTGTTACCCGTGATTTACTCTGAACCGATTTATACACCGGCATTTGATATCGACCAGAATGACTGGGATCAGATTGCAATTATTGCTCTATTCCTCAACGCTGCAATCATGACCGTAGTTTCACTGCTAATTCCACAAAATGCCGATGAGATCAGTGCAGCTCAAGCATGCCTGGTCAATGCTCTGCAAAAACCCAACTCCACTTTTTTAAGAACTTCTCAGATTAGCGATTTCGTTGAAATTCTCGCCTCCAGGCTTGGACGTAAAACAGCTGATCGAGAAGTACAAAAAGTACTTGAGGAGATGGGCCTTAAAAGTGAATCATTGCGGCCTGTCGATCTACTCAGACTCCGTACTCGACTTGAACAAAACCTATCCGGTCTGGTGGGCCCCATAGAAGCCGCCGCTCTGCTGGAACCTCTCGACAGGCCCAGCAATCCACTGGATCAGCGTGCCCGCAATGTCCACCTGATGGAAAACCAGTTGGAGAACTACCAGGTCCAGTTGACTGGTCTGGCTGCTGAGCTGGATGAAATTCGCCGCTACCACAGGATGACGCTGCAGAAACTTCCTGTTGGCGTCTGCAACCTCGACACTACTGGTCAGGTCACCTTTTGGAATGCAGAAATGGAACACCTAACCGGTTTAAACGCTGCAGATATCATAGGCTCTGACTTAAGTGATCAGACAAACCCTTGGTGCGTCAAACTAAATGATTTTGCCAACTTTGATATTGACCATCAACAAAGACAAAAACTGATCGTTAATGGCAGAACCCATTGGTTTAGCCTGCATAAAACCATCCTTCGTGAACAAAGCAACTTTGGCATGGTGATCCTGCTCGAAGATGAAACTGAAAACAAAATGATTCAGGACAAAATGGCGCATAATGAACGCTTGTCCTCAATCGGTCGATTCGCAGCGGGAGTTGCTCATGAGATTGGTAATCCGGTTACTGGCATTGCCTGCCTCGCTCAGAATTTAAAACTGGAAACGGATAACAACTATATCCTTGAAACCGGTGATCAAATTGTAGATCAGACCAAAAGAATCAGTAGGATTGTGCAGTCCTTGGTGCGCTTTGCTCATTCCGGACAATCTCAAGGCAACCGTGAGGAGCTGCCGGTATCTATATCTCAGTGCGCTGAAGAAGCGATTCACCTTCTATCTTTGGACAGCCATGGTAAACAGCTGAACTACATAAACCAGATACCTTCAGATATTCGTATCAAGGGTGATCCGCAACAGATACAACAAGTATTCGTAAACCTGCTACAAAATGCCAGTGATGCCTCAGAAGATGGTAGCCGAATCTGGCTTACTAGCGTAGAGAGCTCCGAACAAGTCATCATTCGAGTGACGGATGAAGGCTCCGGTATAACTTCTGAATCTCAGGAACGATTATTTGAGCCGTTCTTCACAACCAAAGAAGCCGGTCAGGGCACCGGACTTGGCTTGTCACTGGTCTATAACATTATTGAAGAACATTATGGTAGTATTGAGATTATCAGCCCAGCCGACAACAAACAGAACAAAGGCACTCAAGTGGCATTAACGCTCCCTCGCCTTAAAGAACCTCAAGAGTTCAGCACCGAGGGATAGTGGATAATAGGGTAGAGCCTAGATGAGCCGTATTCTGATTGTAGAAGATGAAACTATCATTCGTTCTGCATTACGCAGACTTCTTGAAAAAAACCACTTCGATGTTGATGACGCCGCTTCAGTAGATGAAGCCACCAGCCGTTTCAACCTGAAGGACTTCAACCTGATCATAAGCGACCTGCGCCTTCCTGGGGCACCCGGTACAGATCTTATTGATTTAGCCCGTTCAGTCCCTGTACTGATCATGACCAGCTATGCCAGCTTACGCTCAGCTGTTGATGCCATGAAGCTGGGTGCGGTGGATTACATTGCAAAGCCTTTTGATCATGATGAAATGATCAGTTCGGTAAACACCATACTCTCGAACTCTTCGATTGAGCAGGCCACTCACTTACCCGCTACTGCAAAACCGCAGACCCATACTAAAATGTTCGGTTCCTGTCCGGCGATGCAAGAGCTTCAGAAAAAAATCCAAAAGGTCGCTCGAACCAGCGCTACTGTTTTGATAAATGGTGAATCCGGCACGGGTAAAGAGCTGGCAGCAAGAGCCATTCACGAACAAAGCAACCGTTCCCAGACACCGATGATTTCTGTGAACTGTGCGGCAATTCCGGAGAGCCTTATAGAGTCTGAACTGTTCGGACACGAAAAAGGGGCGTTTACCGGCGCCGCAGCCGCACGTAGCGGCCTCATTGAAGCAGCCGATGGAGGTACTCTATTTCTGGATGAAATTGGTGAACTGCCTTTAGAAGCTCAGGCACGCTTACTTCGTTTCCTTCAAGAAGGAGAAATTCGCAGAGTCGGATCGGTGCAAGCTAAAAAAGTAGATGTGCGCTTAATTGCTGCGACTCATCGAAATTTGAAAGAGCTTTCTAAAAACAATCAGTTCCGAGAAGACCTTTATTACCGCTTGTACGTAATGGAGTTGATCATCCCGCCACTTCGCAACAGAGGTGAGGATATTCTTGAGATAGCAGAGAAGCTTTTACTCAACGCCTGCCAGCGCATGGAGCTGAAGAAACTTGAATTTGCTCCAGACACCCAACGCACCATGATGCAGTACAAATGGCCAGGTAACGTTCGCGAACTGGAACATGCGATTGAACGGGCAGTGATTCTGGCTGAAGGCGGCATTATTACCACAGATCTTCTGGGCCTCGATCTTTCGACACTATCAAGTTCAGAACTGGAATCCCAGTTAACTGATTTCAATTTACAGGACAATACACTCAAGGATAAAGAGGAGCAGGCAGACCTATCACTGGATGATTACTTCCACCGTTTTGTATTGGAAAATCAGGATCAAATGAGTGAAACAGAGTTGGCAAAAAAACTCGGAGTAAGCCGTAAATGCCTTTGGGAGCGCCGCCAGAAACTCGGCATACCTCGTAGCGGCAAAAAGTAACACTGGGCAGTAACACACACAAAAACTAGGTGTTACCTTACTACCCACAACCTGATACTTTAGCTGTAACACTTGGTAACAAAACTGGCACATAAGTAGTACAAATAATATACACAAACATCTATCTTGATGTTTTAAAAGGACTTTAAATAACTGGCACATACCCTGCTATAATTAAAGCGCAAAACAAAAAGAAGCATGCTTAGAAGCCTGATCCGCCAATAAAAATAAAAACTGGTATTAAGTAGATAAGCACCCGCCTCGAATAAAAATAAAAATGAGGCTTAGAAAAGCTGATCGTAGCAAAGCAGTAACGGTCCCGAATTGCTCTTGGAACAAAAACAACAAGCTGAGAACTAGCGTTGTTGCCAAAGGTGCGGTCAGCTCCCCATCCTCCTGAGATTAAACCAGACTAAAGCCTCCCCCTGACCCTATGTTCGGTGGTATCATTGCGCACCCATTACTGGTCGGTATTCATTCAAGCTCATAGGCTCTACTTTGTTTAAAACCATTGGTCTAGCGTTCCGAAAAATCTTTGGCGGACATAATCAAACAGATTCAGAAAACATTGATAGCAATGAAGATACTGTTATCACTGCTTCAAAACGCATTATTCATGAAGAAGAACACCAGATTCCCCGCCGTTATCTGGATGACAATGCCATTAAAGTAGCATACCGACTCACTGATGCAGGATACGAAGGTTACCTTGTGGGAGGTTGTATCCGTGATTTGCTACTGAAGAAAAAGCCTAAAGATTTTGATGTTGCAACAAATGCACATCCAGAAGAGGCTGCGGATTTGTTCCGTCGGGCACGTCTTATTGGTCGCCGCTTTAAACTGGTTCATGTTCGTTTTGGCCGCGAGATAATTGAAGTCGCTACTTTCCGTGCCAGCCATGACAGCCAACCTGAGAATGAATCTGGAGAGCAGGGCAAGCAATGTGATAGCGGCATGATCTTGAGAGATAATGTGTATGGCACAATTGAAGATGATGCCCTGCGCCGCGACTTTACCGTAAACGCCCTGTACTACTGTCCTAATGACCATTGCGTTTATGATTTTGCCAATGGGTATGAAGACCTCAAAAAAGGCACCTTACGAATGATTGGTGACCCTGAGGCACGCTATAAAGAAGATCCCGTCAGAATGCTTCGGGCTGCGCGTTTTGCAGCGAAGTTGGATTTTACGATCGAGCCCGCAACTGAAGCGCCTATACGCGACCTGGCCCCAATGCTGAAACGCATTGCCCCGGCTCGCTTATTTGATGAAACATTAAAACTGTTCCAGTCTGGTCATGCAATTAACTCTTTTGAGCAGCTCAGTCGTCTGGACCTTTTCGAACCTCTGTTCCCTCAGGTTCAGAAACTTTTGGACTCAGATGCGCCGGTTCCTCTGGAAAAGATCATACAAAACGCATTAAAGAATACCGATCGCCGTCTGGCACAACGGAAAAGTGTAACACCGGCTTTTCTGTTTGCAGCCATCCTCTGGTACCCTGCTCAGCTTCGTATGCAGCAGTTAATGCGTGAAAACAAAATGCCGCCATTGCCCGCTCTACATGAAGCTGCAAATCAGATCATAGGCGAACAGGTGAAATCCACTGCCATTCCACGCCGCTTTTCAACGCCAATTCGTGAAATCTGGGAGATGCAGCTGCGCTTGCCACGCCGCAACGGCAATAAAGCAATGCGTTTACTAGAACAACCAAGATTCAGGGCCTCCTACGATCTGCTGCTGTTACGCGAACAGAGCGGGGAAGAACTGGGTGGTCTGAGCCAGTGGTGGACTGACTTCCAAAACGCTGACCATAAAGCCCGTGAGCAGATGGTTCAGAGTCAGGGCGGAAGTCAAAAAAGACGCCGCAACAAACCCAAAAAAGTAAAACCAACGTCTGAAAGCTGATGATGGATCAGGTACGCTGTTTTATAGGCTTAGGCAGTAATCTGGAAGATCCGGTTAACCAGATTGAAACTGCATTTAAGGAGCTGGCCGAACTTGAATCGTGCACACTGCAGAATAAATCCTCACTGTATAGCTCAGCCCCTGTAGGACCTCAGGACCAGCCTGACTTCGTTAATGCAGTAGTAGAACTGGAGACCTCATTAGACGCGCATGCGTTGCTTGATAAATTACAAGGCATAGAGCAGGCGCATCAACGTATCCGCGAACGACACTGGGGCCCCAGAACACTCGACCTTGATCTGTTGTTATACGGTTCAGAACAGATCAACACTGAAAGGCTCACGGTCCCTCACGCTTTTATGAAAGAGCGGAGTTTTGTGTTATATCCTCTCTCCGAGATTAACCCTGAGTTGGAATTTCCAGATGGTACGCCACTATCTCAGCTTTTAGTTGCATGCCCTATGGGAACTCTGTCAAAGATACGGGTATAATCGCGCCAACGTAAAACCACAGGAAGTTGTTTCCATGAGCAATGTTACTCTTCACACATTGTCCGCAATGAAAAAAAATGGCGAAAAATTCGCAGTACTGACTGCCTATGACGCCTGTTTCTCTCACCTTGTCAGCAGTGCTGGCGTTGAAGTCATTCTGGTAGGTGATTCATTGGGTATGGTTCTGCAGGGTAATGACAGTACTCTGCCTGTAACTGTTGAGGAGATGGCATACCACACTCAGGCCGTTGCGCGTGGCAACCAAGGCAGCCTGATTATGAGTGACCTGCCGTTCATGAGTTATGCAACGCCTGAACAAGCCATGGATAGCTCTGCCGCGCTGATGCAGGCGGGTGCCAACATGGTTAAGCTGGAAGGTGGTGCCTGGCTGGCTGATACAGTGTCTTTATTGGCTGAACGCGGCATCCCGGTATGTGCTCATCTGGGACTTACACCACAAACGGTTAATCAGTTAGGTGGTTACCGGGTCCAGGGCCGCGATAAAAAATCAGCCCAGCAAATGATCAACGATGCTGTTCTGCTTCAGGATGCAGGAGCAAGCATTCTGTTGCTGGAGTGTGTACCAAGTTTGTTAGCGCAAGAGATATCAATGGCAGTGGAAATTCCTGTTATTGGAATTGGTGCCGGTGCTGGCACTGACGCTCAGGTCCTTGTTATGCATGACATGTTAGGTGTTACTCCAGGCCGCAGCCCTAAATTTGTTAAAAACTTTATGGCTGATGCCTCTTCGATTGAAGAAGCAGTATCCGCCTACGTTAAAGCCGTCAAAGACGGAAGTTTCCCTGCCGCTGAACACGGATTCGAGTAACATGCAGACCATCCACACAATTGCTGAACTGCGTTCTGTTTTGAATGCAGAACGTCGCAATGGCAAACGCATTGGTTTTGTTCCGACAATGGGTAACCTTCATGAAGGCCACCTGCAATTGATTGATCAGGCCAAAGCGAACAGCGATGTCGTTGTTTCCTCTATTTTCGTTAACCCATTACAGTTTGGGCAGGGCGAAGATCTGGACAACTACCCTAGAACGCTGGTTGAAGATCAGGAAAAGCTCCAGTCCCGCGGCTGTAATTTCCTGTTTGCTCCAAGTGACGCAGAAGTATACCCCCATGGCCGTGAAGCTCAGACTCAGGTCGAAGTACCAGTAATCTCCGATCTTTACTGCGGTTCCAGCCGCCCAGGGCACTTTCGTGGCGTTGCAACTGTAGTTACGAAACTGTTCGGCATGGTTCAGCCTGATGTTGCGATTTTTGGCGAAAAAGACTTCCAGCAACTGATGGTTATCGAACGGATGACCGAAGATCTGAGCTTACCGGTTGAGATACAAGGCTCCCCAATAGCGAGAAACGAAAAAGGACTGGCTCTCAGTTCCCGTAATGGCTATCTCAGCGATGAAGAGCGTGAAACAGCAACCAATCTATACGCCTCTCTAAAAGCTGCTGCAGAAAAGCTGCAAGCGGGTGATAAAGACTTTTCAGGCATTGAAGAAGAAGCACAGAACAAACTTGAAGCAGTCGGCTTTGAACGGGACTACTACAAAGTTTGCCGCCGCTATGATCTACAGCCTGCTGGACCTGAAGATAAAGAACTGGTCATCCTCGCGGCCGCTCGCCTCGGCCCTGCTCGCCTGATCGACAATATTCAGATCAACCTTTAAAAATTGTGTAACTCTCAGTTAATTTGCTACTTCCGGCATAGTCTTGAAGGCTATCTCCAAGTCCGGAAGTAGTGTTGTTCTTTACCCCTACTAAACACTACTCAAGTTCTCTTCCTGATGACGACCAGTCTGATAGCATTTTCCGCAACTGCTCAAATAAAGATCAGTAGGGTTTATAACGCTTAATAACCCAGTAATTACGTGGGTTGACAAAGGCCAACCATGTCGAGCAGACTGCATAGGTCGGGGCATTCCCCAACACTATAAGAATTATAATTTTCACGACATTGCGTGAAAGAAACGGAGCTTCAGACAGTTCTCTCTTGTTGCAACCGCTTGCCTGGAAAAACCGTTTCATGCATGCAATTGTTAACTCATGAATATGAGCTGACATTGTCGAAATTTAAACTGTACACAGCTAAAGTTAAGAGGCATTTTAAATGCGTGACGTTGTTATTGTTGCTGCTGGTCGTACCGCAGTAGGTACTTTCGGTGGTTCACTGTCTAAGATTCCAGCATCAGATCTGGGCGCTACGGTAATTAAAGGTCTGGTTGAAAAAATCGATCTTGATCCATCTCAAGTTGACGAAGTAATCATGGGCCAGGTACTGACTGCAGGTTGCGGCCAGAACCCAGCTCGTCAGGCTACACTGAACGGTGGCCTGCCAATTGAAGTTCCAGCAATCACAATCAACAAAGTTTGTGGTTCTGGTCTAAAAGCTGTACAGATGGCGACTCAGGCAATCCGTTGTGGTGATGCTGACATCATCATTGCAGGTGGCCAGGAAAATATGAGCGCATCTCCTCACGTGGTTCCTAATTCCCGTAACGGTGCTCGTATGGGCGACTGGAAGATGGTTGATACCATGATCAAAGATGGCCTTTGGGATGCGTTCAACGATTACCACATGGGTATCACTACAGAAAACATCGTAGAGAAGTACGGTTTCACTCGTGAAGAACAGGATGCCTTTGCCGCTGCATCTCAGAACAAAGCAGAAGCTGCAGTCACTTCGGGCCGTTTCAAAGACGAAATCATCCCGGTAACGATCCCACAGCGTAAAGGCGATCCAATCGTATTTGATACGGATGAACAGCCACGTTTTGGTTGTACGGCTGAAGCTCTGGGTAAACTGCGCCCAGCATTCAAAAAAGACGGTTCAGTAACTGCGGGTAACTCTTCTACTATCAACGATGGCGCTGCAGCTGTAATCGTATGTTCTGCCGAGAAAGCTGAAGAATTGGGTCTGCCTGTACTGGCTCGCATCAAAGCATACGGTAATGCGGGTATTGATCCATCTATCATGGGTACAGGCCCTATTTGTGCAACTCAGAAAGCTCTGGAAAAAGCTGGCTGGTCTATCGATGATCTGGAACTGGTTGAAGCCAACGAAGCTTTCGCTGCACAAGCTATGTCTGTAAACAAAGACCTGGGCTGGAACACTGATATCGTTAATGTTAACGGCGGTGCTATCGCTCTGGGTCACCCAATCGGTGCTTCAGGTTGCCGTGTATTCGTAAGCCTGATTCACGAAATGAACAAGCGTGACGCGAAGAAAGGCCTGGCTACCCTGTGTATTGGTGGTGGTATGGGTACTGCACTTGCAATTGAGCGCGACTAAACTAGACTGACTGTTATCTAGTTTTTTAGCGCCGTCCTATGAAATTAACCGCTGTGTTCGCACAGCGGTTTTTTTATTCCCGAAAGCACCATAAGATCTACAAAGCACTACGCTAATCTCAGCTGAATTGCGTTTTTCGAGTAGATTCAAATGCGGGTTTAAGACAGTGGACTAAAGCTAGCTAAAATTAAGCTGGCTTTGAAGAAGACCCTGAAGCATCAACACTACTAGCGCTCTTTTCTGCTTCATCACCCTTCCTTGGTGCACACCAAGGAGTGGGTTTTATATTCATCCGTGGAAAAGCACCAGCATTGGCATTACCGGATAGACGGTTGCATTGGTCAGCAACCTGATTGCGTCTAACAATCCCAGGTCGTTTTTTCTCTTGATCGCCCATCATAAGCCTCTCTTTGCTGCGCCGCAGCAAGCCAGTTTCGGTTTTAAAAATAGCTTATATGGCGATTGACTTATATAGTTATTAAGTATTTTTTACGTAAAACAATACTAAATGCTTACAATGGCACCCTTACCTACTCCCTCATAAGCACGAACAAGCACCTGTTCTTCAGGGTAGTGTTGTTTAATTTCGGTCGCCAAATGGTTCGCAATCAATTCAACTGTGCTGTCGGTATCAATAAGGTAACAGACATTGGCAGGCAGGCTTAATGCAAAATCCCCTTGAGGTGCAGAGTAAGCATAGTGATGACGTGATTCACACTGCTCGATCAAGTGTGAATCAGAACCTATATAAATATCCTTAAATCGCTCCGCCCACTCGATTTCCAGATCGGTGTCGCGCTGATCATTAATATAAATTTCGATTTTAGAACGATGGCCATGTGCAATTCGCTGACAATTACCATCATGTTTCTGCAAGCCGTGGCTGTAATGATAGAAAGCACCATCAATTCGCTCAGGTACAAAAGAAATTTTTAAGCCTTTTACCTCTTCAGGGAAGAGCTCAAGTAATTTGTCCCTGCACCAGTCAGCAAGAGTATGTTCTGTAATCTCTGGCATGCCCACGAGACAGATCGCCTGTTCAGGTGAACGGCAATAAAAGCTTTCACCGTCCGGATACAACCATTCAACCTCGGTATAGCCCTCATGGGTGGAATGGCTCAATCGCGGCATTCCAGTTGGTACAACCAATGCGTGGTCGACCCAAAGATCAAACCAGTCTTTAACTGCTTTTTTTACAATACCAAAATCACAGATCATGCCTTGTTCGTTCAAGCTACCATCCAGCTCTAACTGAACAAGCCAAGACTCCCCCATCAATCCACGGTGAGGGTGAAGGTAGGAAAAATCTACATTGGTAAGGTTGTCTACAAACAGTTTCACTAACGAACTCCATTTATGAAGGCGCGTATCTTATCCTAAAACCTTTACACAAAAAACGTTACTTCACACAGGGCTTTAGTCTTCAGATATAATAGCCGCTTTTCCACAGATACAACTCAGCCCCGCATGCGCTTAGACAAATATCTCGCCCAATCTACCGGTTTTTCACGCAAAGAAGTGCGCCGTTTTATGAAAGCCGGTGAAGTTATTGTGAATGATGAAGAAGCTAATAATCCTGCAATACACATAAGTGAAGACGACGAAGTGTATCTGAGCGGTTATCCAGTCGAGGCACCCGGTGATAAGTATCTGATGTTGCACAAACCTCTTGGTTGCGTTTGCTCAAATGATGATGGAACTCACCCAACTGTATTGAGCCTGATTGACCTTCCCCGTGCTGAAGAGCTGACCATCTGCGGCCGCCTTGATGTCGATACCACAGGTTTGGTTCTGATCACCAGTGATGGCAAATGGGCACACCGGGTAACATCGCCCAAGCATAAAACTGGCAAGCTATATCAGGTTGTTACGGCTGATCCGATTCCACAGGATGCCGTAGAAAAATTTGAAAAAGGCCTGATGCTTATCAATGATAAAGACCGTACAAAACCGGCACAGTTAACCATCATTGCCGAGAATGAAGCCGAGGTCATCCTCACGGAGGGCCGTTACCATCAGGTCAAACGGATGTTCGCAGCCATTGGTAATAAAGTGGAAGAGCTTCACCGCCAACGCATTGGTGATATCGAGCTGGATGAAGATCTGGAACCCGGTGAATACCGCTTTCTAACTGAAGAAGAGATCAACAGCATCAAATGAGTGATACAGCCTTTAACCAACTGGTTCCCTACCTAAAGCCTCAATCAGGACGTTGCCTGTGGCTGGCTGATGAAAACCTGCTCTCTGCAAATCTGGCTGCCAATGAAAATATAACGGTTATCACCAACCGTATCGATCTCGAACAACACCTGTTCCGCCAAGGCTGGAAAGTTTTTTTCTCTGACTATGACTTCTCCATCATTGAAGATAACTCTCTGGACCGGGTTGTCTACCGGATCTCAAAAGAGAAGCCCGTCGTTAACCACATCATCAATCAGGCGTTTCGCTGCCTAAAACCTGATGGTCAGCTAATCCTTTCAGGCGATAAAAATGAAGGGATCAAAAGCTATTTTAATAATGCTAAAAAACTCTTCGGTGCCGGTGAAAATAGCAAGGTAGAAAAAGATATCTGGTTAGCCGTTCTCACCAAGGAGAATGAGGAGCCCTCCAGACTTTTAGATGATAAGAATTATCCTGAGTTGCGGGTCACCTGCTCTGACCAACGCTTTGAATATTACAGTAAACCCGGCGTTTTCGGTTGGGACAAAATAGACAAAGGCAGCGCTTACCTCATCGAAAATCTGGACAGTTTCCTGATGACGCTGATTGAACCACCCAGTAATGCATTAGATCTTGGCTGTGGTTACGGCTATCTGTCCCTGAACTTAAGCCGTCTCGATATTCCGGTAACCGCAACCGATAACAACGCTGCAGCAATCAGAGCCTGTGAGCGTAACTTTGACCGTTACCCCATCAATGCCAAAGTGGTTGCGGCCAGCTGCGCCGAAGGCATTACAGAAAAATTTGATCTGATTATATGTAATCCGCCTTTTCATGCAGGTTTCTCCGTGGATGGCGACCTGACTGATCGTTTCCTGAAAGCGACCCACGATCGCTTACATCACCGCGGAATCGCCTGTTTCGTCACCAATATTCACATCCCGATTGAGCGTAAAGCGATGCAGTATTTCCATCAGGCAGAATGCATCATGACGAACGGCAACTTCAAGCTGGTCAGAATCAGTCATAGCACCGACTAACACTGCCCTACTTCATACTGAGTTGGCTAGGCTTTAACCACCTTTTTCTTAACTGAGAGATACACACCTGCGACAGCGATCAGCACACCCACTATTGCCATAGTGCTGAGTGTTTCATCAAACAGAAGCCAAGCCTCAATCGCCGTTAAGGGCGGCACCAGATAGAAATAACTGGCCACTTTACTGGCCTCTCCTTCCCTGATCATAACCAGCAGTAACAAAATAGCGACAACGGATAGAGCCAGCACCATCCAGGCCAAAGCTGCAATCAGTTGGAAATTCCAAACCACTACGCCCGAATCAAATTGCCATGCCAGAAGTGCCATCACTACAGCCGTGGCCAGATACTGATAAAACGCCCCAACCATAAGATCAACACCCGAACCAAAACGTTTCTGATATAAGGTACCCAAAGAAATTGCTAACAAAGCAATCAACGCTGCCGTCCAGGCATCCCACCCAGCAGCAGCTCCGCCCTGTACATTCTGACTCACCACCAGCACGACACCTAAGAGCCCCAGCATTAAGCCAAACCACTGTCTTGAATTTAAGCGTTCACTTAGCCAGAACCAGCCCAATAATGCGGTTAGCAGAGGCTGCAAGCCCATAATCAAAGAAGTAATTCCTGCAGGAAGCGACCAGTCAATAGCAACAAATACCCCGCCCAGATAACAAGCATGAACCAGAAACCCAACCACCATCTGGTGCCCGGTCTGCGGCAGAGTGCACCACCGAGGCTTACGCTACCAAAGCAGTCCGGCAAAAACCATTAGGGTCAATAGCATCCGAGCCAATAACACACTGAACGGTTCCATATAGGGCACAGCGTATTTAGCACCAATAAAACCAGTGCTCCAAATACCTACAAATGACCATGGCACCAAAGCGAGCTTTTGCTCTCTGCTTAACATTAGGGTCTCCTTTATTCGAGCAGGAACTGTAGAGGGAAGACAAGCAAATGAAAAGGGCATCAAAGGACTTTGATGTAGGGTTCAGTAATACACTGTAATTCATGCACTTTATGCTCTGGAATATCAAAATGCTGGGTGAAATGATGGATAGAATGAGCTGAATAAATCTTCGCTACTTCACTCAAAGCGTTAGGTTATAAGGCTTTCAGGTACTCTTACTCATCATTAGCAGTGAGTTATCCACAGTTTCTCTGGATAAGGTCACAATTGACTGGTTTGTAATTTTGGCAATTTCTCCACTCATCAACATAATCTAATTCGCTGATATATTTGGCTTTTGTACAAAAAATGTGCTATTCCACTAAAGAAAAGTGTAGAGCAAATTAAAAATGGGTTGTGTAAATCTCAGGGAAAGTGACGACCATAAAACCGTTGAAGCGGTTTTAGATCAACCATCGAGTTCTGAAAGCATTGATGTTGAATTTATCCAGCATCTGTTGGAAGACTCTGACTTCTCCAGCTGTAAATTAGAAGACAGCGGTATAAACCAGCTTGTCAGTGCTGCAGAAGCCTTGCTTGCTGATAAAGAACAGAATGACATCAACCTTCCCATCTCGTTTATTGTCGCTAAGCGAGTAGACGCACAATTATCTCTACAATTAAGTCCTGATAAACTTACCGCCATGGCCATCATACGATCAGCCTATGGCGGACGATCGATAGGTCCAAATCAACTTAAGCAAGCACTGGCAGCCGCCAATATCCGAAAAGGCCTTAAAACCTCCGAACTCAAAGCCCTCCTCACCGAAGCCCACCACGCCAAACCCGGAACCACCATCCAAAAAGAGATCGCCTGCGGTAAACACCCGCAACATGGTCGCGATGGTGAATGGATCTCTGATGTAAAAACTTTGAGACAGCAATTAAGTAAACCGCAGGAGCGTGAAGATGGCACTGTGGACATGCTCGATTTCGGTGAAATTGTGACGGTTAAAGAGGGGGAGTTGCTCATGCATTTAGAACCCCCGACTCCAGGTAAAAGCGGCTTTACAGTCACAGGGGAAATTATCCCCCCAAAACCTGGTAAAGAAGTCCCTTTTTGCCCCGCAGAAGGTGTCACTCTCAGCGAAAACAAAGACCAGATACTCGCCACCCGTCAAGGTATCCCCATTGAACAACCCAGAGGGATGCGTGTCGATCAGATCTACACCACAACAAAGGTTGATGTCAGCACAGGGCATGTAGACTTCGATGGCAGCGTCATTATTCAGGGTGATGTCAGTGACTCGATGAAAGTCACCGCAACCGGGGACATTACAATTGGCGGCTCCGTTTACTACGCCACAATTGAAGCGGGCGGTGATATTTTGGTGAAAAACGGAGTAATCGGTCGTCAGCAGGAGAACGCAAAACAGTTCAACGTAGATGAAATCAACTGCCAACTAACCGCAGCGGGCCATATTCAGCTGGGCTTCGCTCAATATACGAAGCTGCAGGCTAATAAAGATATTAAAGTAGAGAAACAACTTTTGCACTGCTTCACTCAAGCCAAAGGAGTACTTGATATTGGCAGAGGGCCAAAAGATCGTAACAGCAAGCTGATCGGCGGTATCACAATGGCCTGCAAAGGCATATTCTGCGCAAACTATGGTACTGAAGCCTTTATCCCCACAGAGATTCGCATGTGCTGTAATTATCAGGAACTGACTGATCTTGAACAGCAAATCAGTGCTAAACTCCCGGAGAATCAGCAACTTTTGCAAGAGATGCTGCTGTTACTACCTACTTATAAAGAGCTTCCTAAAACAGCGGAAAACACAAAGAAAACCCAACAGCTCTTGCTTGCTATCCAAAAAACCAAAAAACTGGTTTCCACTTTAAAACACAAAGTCAGAAAGCTGCGTCTAGCCCGTGATACCCAACTTAGCACTGCAAAAATGATGATTCGCGGGAAAGTCTATCCAAATGTAAAAGTACACATAGCTGATTACCCTCTGAAAATAACAGAAGAACATCAAGGTGGAGGGGTGTGCTTCAAAAGCGGGGAAGTTGTCTACGACATTGAATTGCGATAGTTTACTTAAAGCAGATCATAGGTTCCGACGCAATCAGAACAACACTGTGAATATGTTCCCGCAGTATTGTTTACAGGCACACAAAGGGAGCACTCAATACCTATCTCCGCCCAGTCAATCTGATCTGATTCCACCTGAGAACTGACAATTTTTCTAAGCATGGACCACATAAAGTCTAGTCGCTATTCGCCATTACTTCTCTCAACTTTGCTTAGATATCTCATTCAATATATACACAAAAGTATCATGTAGTTGATCAGGGTCCCTTAGCACCCATACTGAATTCGCCTCTTAAACTTGTATAACTTTTAAACACTGGTATGGTCTTTAAGAAGAAACAAAACATTGCGAAAACAAACTTACAGTTAGTATTACAACTGCTGAAGCATTACAACTAAATACACCTCTTCAGCGCACCAACAATATACAGGGTAAAAAGAGTAGAGCTGTTAACTGAGTCAATCTCCATTTCAAGAGTCGGGAGGACTTATGATTGGAATTATTTGTACTTTAGCAGCGGTGTTTCTCTTAGCCCGCCTTCATGAATACGTTCTTGTAGAACTGGTTTTCACACTGGCCGTCCTAGGCCTGTCCACGCATTACTACATTCAGGAATTCCTTCAGGAACATGAAGCCGATGGAGCTCCCGTTCCCAAACGTTATCTGGTTAGCAAAACACTGATTATTTTCTCAATCTTTTTGATACTTATTTATGCAGTTTATCTGAATACAATTTAGGCACTTAATCCGCCCAATTTTTGTTCAGGTAAAAATGTGATCAGTTTTCTTTAACGCCCGGTTAATCATGATTTCAGCGGGTTATGCGGAGAGTATTCAGAGAGTTATCCACAGAATTACGGGATAAGTTTTAATAGCAGCCGAGGCGGCTATTAAAACAGTGGCTAGGACGGCTTTAAAAGGGGCGAGGACGGCTATGCCTACTAGAACGCTTCGCTGCGAGTAGCGAGGAAAAGCAAACTGCTTTTAAACGTTTAACACCGAGCAGCTTCGTCATTCCAGCGCAGGCTGGAATCCAATTGTGGATTCGTTTTGAACCAGAGCAAGACGCAACCTAACAGTTCAGATCGAAGCCACCAAACCGTTAGGTAAAAACTTACAATCAGCCAGAAAAAACCGCCGATAAATCGGCGGTTTTTCATTTCTTCTAGATGGTTGCGGTGAATCATCACTGCAACTAACCTAGGGTTCCAACTGCAATTCGATATGGAAAGTAGTGCCCACATCCACATCAGATGTTACTGCCATGTGCCCCTGATGATGTTCAGTGATAATAAAATAGGGAAAGGACAACCGCTTGCTCGCATCAAAGTCACTGCTATTTAAAGAATCATGACTGAAATACGGTTCAAAAATAATTTGTTGTTCATCGAGATCTATTCCAACACCGTTATGCTGGATCTTTACCCACAACGAGTCGTAGCAAGTTAATACCTGGATGGTAATTTTCGCTTCGTGATCTGGACGTTTCACATTGCTCAGTGCGTAAAGACTGTGACGAATTAAACTTAAAAACACCTGCTGCAATTCAGAAGCCAAACATGGAATTGAAGGCAGGCCCTTTTCATACTGACGTTCCACGATTACATCGCTGAGTTTTAAGCCATCAGTAAATGAGTAAATTTCTTCAGCCAGTTCCAGAGTGTGATCCATAATATCGGGAATCAATTGCGGCGTAAGATCATCTTGGCTGCTGGCAGAAAACTCCATCAAGTTTTTGGTAATCGCCAGCGCCCGATGACTTTGATCTCCTACTTCAGTTAATAGTGAAGCTAATTTCTCGCCGCCCTTGTTATCTGTCTGAAATAATTGCAACGCCTGACCAATTTCTTCATTAATAACATGCAACGGCGCACTCAAGTCATGAGCCATCACCGATGCTAACTCGCCCATGGCAGATAGCTTATCTTTTTCTATCAGTTTATTTTCGGACTGCACTTGCTGAGTCACATCATCAACAAGAATAACTACGCCGCCATTTACCTGATCTTGCAGAGGATAGACTGTAATTTCGTAGTGTAGCTGACCACGGTAGGCACGCCTGTAATGCAGTACCTTTTTCTCGCTCACCGCCTGCTCTACTTTCTCTTTGGAAACCGGCATGAT
>JASBRM010000216.1 GCA_030149405.1 Neptuniibacter sp.
GTGGGATTGCCGCACCTGGTGTTCCAGATTTTTCTGATCGGTTATGTCTGTCGAAATGCCGATGTAGTGGTCTATTTCGCCCTGTTCATTTTGCAAAGGTATTTTCACAGACCAGTAATAGTAGATTTCATCCGGGGTGGAAAAGGTTTCCAGACAAGTGACTTTCTCGCCAACCTCAAAAACCTGTCGATCCGTTTGGTCGAACTCCTCACCTTGTTCTGGGCCCAGGAGCTCAATATTAGTCATGCCGACTATTTCATCGCTTTTTTTCTGGAACAACTCTTCGGTTAATTTATTGATGTACTTAAATCTACGATCTTTATCTTTGATGTAGATGTAAGCGCCCACATTATCCAAAATAGTCCGTAAACGAAGTTCGCTCTCTCGTAATTTTGCCTGGGTTTCTTTCTCTGCAGTGATATCAGTGGATATACCAAACAAACCTCTAACTTTTCCGTTTTGATCAAACAGTGGCTTTTTGACTGATAGGTAATTGCGGTACTCGTTGATATTTTCGACCAAAAGTCGCTCTTCATTGCGCTGGGTTTCACCTTTATCAATGACAGGTTTGTCATAGGTTTCTATCAGCTTTTTACCGGTTTCCTCGCCAAAAAACTTGTAATCATTGTGCCCAATAATGTCCTCAAGGGGGCAGTCAAATAGCTCACAAACCTGCTGGTTGGCGTAGGTATAGTTGAATTCCGTATCTTTACAAAAAACGTATGCCCCCAGGTTATCTACCAGATCGAAAAAGTTATGCAGGGTTTCTTCCGAAGGGGTATCCGCTTTTATATGTACTACAAGGTATGTGGAGCCTTGATCGTTCACTTCACTGAAGCTCAGGAGGTAATTTTTGCCTTCGAAGTAGACTGAATGCTCTTTCGGAATGGAGGAGTCAATTGCAATAGACTCCAGATGCTCTTGCCAAAAGGTGGAGTTAGTAAGTACATGACCCTCAATAGATAACAACTTACTGGCGGCTTCATTTATGAAGGGCTGTTGAGGTTGTGCTCTATCGATGATCAGATAAGCTTCATTTAGCTGCGAGAAAAGCGATTTAAAACTCATAACTCCCACTCAATGGAATGTCAGGGTAATGTTATTGCTATGGACTGAGTAAGTAGGGTCACTTTCTCTAGGTATTAAGCGTTATATCTACCATCAAATCACTGGCTATAGCTTCAAGATCTTCCTGAATAAGGTCCAGATCCAGGCCCTCTGGAGCCATCAACTCTGCTGTGGCTTTAAACAGAAGTTCGGCGGACATAGAACCAGAGACTAACTCTGTACTGAGTCTTTCAACATTGACGCTACGTTTAGCGAGTGCACTGGAAATATCACGAACGATACCGGGTTTATCATGGCCAACCAGTTCCAGAGTGAAGCTTTGTGATGCTTCGGATGTTGTGCCTGCATCTGATCGTTCGGCTGTTACTTTTAAACCTTGAGACTCAAGGTTATGTAACGCGTCTATCAGTGCCTGACAGTTGTCCTCGGGAACTTCTGTAATTAATATACCGGCGAACTTCCCTGCCAAACGAGACATACCCGATTCCAGCCAGTTGCCTTTGTTGCAGGTGATGGTTTGAGCCAGCATTTCTACTAACCCGGGTTTGTCTGGACCGATGACGGTTAAGACCAGAGATGTCATCATAGTCACTCTACTCCATGCTTTATTGGTTTTATTAAGAGCACTATAACACTATGTCTGAAATTATCAGCGCCCTGTGGCCTGTATTTGCTTTGATCCTTTTGGGATATCTGGCGAGACGAACTAACTTCCCAGGAGAAAGTTTCTGGCAACAGGCTGAAAAAGCGACCTATTTTGTGCTCTTCCCCGTGTTGCTGATTTACAAACTGAGCCAGGCAGATATGTCATCTGTTTCTCTGGATTCAATTGGAGTGGCCGTACTTTTATTGGTAGCCGGTGGTAGTGTTGTTACTTTTATTCTGAAGCCACTGCTTGCGGAATCTACAGCCGGATTTACCTCGGTTTATCAAGGCGCAGTGCGATTTAATACTTATGTTGGTTTAGCGGCATCTGCAGCTCTGTTTGGTACTGAGGGCGTTGCTATTGCAGCGGTGATCATGGCCATCATGATTCCACTGCTGAATCTGTGTTGTGTGCTTGTTTTTACACTCTTTACCCATAAAAACAGAGAATTTCTGAGTGTATTCAAAGCTCTGGCTCAGAACCCCTTGATTCTGGGTAGTTTAATAGGGTTGTTTTTAAATCAGACAGGAGTGGGACTTCCTGCGGTTATTGAACCTGTCGCAGAATTACTCAGCCGAATGGCTTTGCCCTTAGGTTTGCTGGCGGTTGGTGCAGGCTTGAGCTTTAAAGTTTTGGGACAATGCAAGAAAGAGTTAATTGGTTCCTCTGTGATTAAGTTACTGGTGATGCCGGCACTTTGCATGCTTATCATCACTCTGCTCGGACTGGAATCCAGAAGTGCTCAGCTCATGATGCTTTATGCCTCTCTGCCAACCGCGACTTCAGCTTACATTCTGGCTCGTCAGATGGGCGGTGATGCGCCTATGATGGCCGCGATTATCACAGGCCAGACGTTGCTTTCTATGTTATCCATGCCGTTCGTTTTGCTTTTGGCTACTTTATAAAAGATAAAGAAATCAGCAGTTAAATGCGTTTTTTTGAGCTTTTTCTTAATAAAATCAGCTAAGTTGCCGATATATTGGCTAAAATGTGAGTATAGAGCTTGCAAAAAAACTGAAATATGAAACACTACTGCGCAGTTGTAGCTATACAACCTTGCGGCAGGTTGTTTCAGCTGCTTGTTTTAAGGTAGGCAGAAAATGAAAAAGAGTCCTGATCTTGTAGTGATGTTGGTGATCGTGTTTGTACTTGGGTCTGTGATGACAGGAGTATCTCATGCTGATTTCCAGTTCGCGACACTGTTTGATCAAGTCTTCAATAGCTGATACCCATCACGGGTAACAGTTCACATCCGATATAATTGCTGTCAAAGGTATATCCCAGCTTTCGACAGGCAGCTCTTCTACTCTCTGAATTTCATGTGCAAGCCCAATAAGGTCTGGACCTCGAAGTCCTCGTTTGTTGGCTTTAAAGCTGAAAGTACGGTCATAATAACCACCTCCCATGCCCATCCTATTGCCATATTTGTCGAAGCCAACCAAGGGTAATAAAACCATTTGCAAAGACCAGGCGGAACGGCGCCTGTCCGGGAATAATTTTGGCTCTTTAATGCCATAAATGTTCCGGACCATAGGGGATGACTCAGTGTAGGGCACAAACCATAAGCGGTTATGCAAAATGGGATGGAGTACCGGCAGGTAGACCTTCTTTCCCACTTTCCAACAGTACTGAATGATCGGCATAGGGTTAATCTCGCCGTCATTTGCGAGATAAAGCGCAACATGCTTTGAGCGTCGAAAATCGCTGCGGCAACGAATGTTCCTAAGGAGATTTTGCGCAGCTGTATTCTGTTGCTTAGGACTGAGTGATCGGCGTTTGCTACGAAGCTGTTTGCGGAGTTTTTTTCGAGTCGTCATGATTGCAGAAAAGGTCCCCGAAGTGCCGGTGTTGGTAATGGCCCTGAACCCGAAGGTTCAAGGAGGCGGTTACTGAGATTCATAAGGCTTTCCGTTGAATCGGACATGCACACCAGAGTCTGCGAGTAACCTCCAGAAGTGTGGTTATCGGCTCGAGGGACTTAACCAACGGTCGAACACCCCAGGGATGGCTCCATTATACTCTTTATTAGTGTGGTGTCAGGTCTTGAAAATAAATTACTTTATGCTACTCGCGTTAGTAACTGTATGTTTTTAATGCTGGTTTTTGAGTATGAAAACTTTTCAAGCCCACAGGTACTTAGCTGCTTTGGTCTATTTCGTTGATTGCCAAATCGATTTTATTGCCCAGATAACGTAACTTTTCTTCGACGGATTCTGTTTGATTATTTTTATTCTGAATGAGCTCATGAGCAAGATTCAGGGCCGCCATAACTGCAATGCGTTCCAGTCCCAGAACTCTGCCAGATTTACGAATCTCGAGCATTTTTTCGTTCAAAAAATCGGCGGATGCTCTCAGTTCATGTTCCGCGTCTTGAGGGCAGTTAAAACTGAACTCCTTGTCCAGTAATTTAACTGTAACGGCTTGAGAATCGTCTTGGCTCATTTACTTTGCTCCAGAGATTTAAGTCGCGTAATCATGGCTTCAATTTTGTTCTGGGTCTGTTCATTTATCTGAATCAGTTGAGCACGCTCTTCCTTCAGAAGACGTTCTCTGTCACGAAGCTGCTGGTTTTCCGCTTCCAGCTTGGCATGGCGCTCCAGAATTTGATCAATTTTCTGTTCCAGGGCGTTAAAATATGACTCAGTCATGAAGAAGTGAGGCTCCAGAATTTTGATATACATCAGGACTATAATCAGCCCCTAGGGGTGGGTCAATGTAGCTTTATGCTTGTAAGGGAAAAATTATCAGGTTTTACGCTGAATGGGATAATTGTTCGCAGCTACATAGTCTGAAATGCTAGGATAAACGTTAAGAATTTATTGGGATTTGTACATGTCGTCAGAAAATATGCCGATTGATCTACCAACCTTCGAGCTATTGGCAAATATCTTTGTTGAAGAGGGTGTGAAAGTTGTTTCACCAGCAGAATTACATGGCCTGATTTCAGGGCACCTTGCTGCAGGAGCTCGTTTACAGCCAGCAGTCTTGTTGCAAACAGCAACGGAACTGATGGATATCAATTCAATTGCACAGGAAAGCAGTAAAGTTGCATTGGTTGATCTCTACACCGCGACTTGTAACTCTTTGGAGAGTATAGATCTTGAATTTGAGATGTTGTTACCTGATGACGATAACGAAATCTCACTGCGGGCAGAAGCGCTGGGACGTTGGTGCCAAAGCTTTTTAAGTGGATTCGGATTGTACGGGCAGCATACTGATGCCTCACTGTCTTCAGAAGCGAAAGAAACGTTGAATGATTTGGGCCAGATAGCGCAGATATCTTCTGAGTTGGAAGAACTAGATGAAAACGAAAATGATCTGATGGAAGTTCAGGAATATGTACGTATGGCAGTGTTGATGCTGTTTACAGAGTGTAACAAGGCTGTTGCAGACAAAGAAAAAGAATTTGCTGCTGCAAAACCCGAGAGCGACAGGTTGCATTAATGAAAATTAGTCAGGAACGTTTCAAACAACGCCGTATCTCGTTGATGGAGCAAATGGCTCCGGAAAGCATCGCCATTATTCCTTCTGGACAGATGATTACCAGAAATAATGATGCGGAGTATCCGTTCCGACAGAATAGCGATTTTTATTATCTGACTGGCTTTAATGAGCCCGAAGCTGTATTAGTGTTGTTACCTGGTCGAAAAGAAGGCGAAACTGTCATGTTTTGCCGGGATCGTGACAAGCTGATGGAAATCTGGAACGGCTACCGGGCGGGCCCCGAAGGTGCGGTACGCGATTATGCTATTGATGAAGCGCATAGCATAGCTGAGGTGGATAACATCCTTCCTCAGCTGTTGGATGGCATGCTGCGTATCTACTACTCCATCGGTCAGTATGATGACCTCGATCAGCAGATTCGACATTGGTTAAACCTCATTCGTTCCAAATCCCGTCAAGGCGCAGTTGCACCGACTGAGCTGGTGATGCTTGATCATCCTTTGCATGAGATGCGTTTAATTAAGGATGAGGATGAAGTGGCGTTGATGCGCAGAGCTGGAGAAATATCCGCATTAGGCCATGTTCAGGCCATGAAACTCTGTAAACCAGGTGTTATGGAATATCAGCTGGAAGCGGAAATTCTGCATTATTTTGCGATGAATGGTTGTCGCCAACCCGCCTATTCAACGATTGTCGGCGGTGGCGAGAATGCTTGTATTTTGCACTATATCGAGAACAGCGAACCGCTTCAGAATGGCGATCTGGTGCTGATTGATGCCGGTTGTGAACTTGATAATTACGCGGGTGATATCACCCGGACATTCCCGGTTAACGGACACTTCTCAGACGAGCAAAAAGCAATTTACGAATTGGTTTTGAAAGCTCAGAAGGCATGCATCGAACTGGCTAAGCCCGGGGTGCTATGGCATGAAGTGCATGATGAGTCGGTTAAGATCCTGACAGAAGGCCTTATCGAACTGGGTTTGCTGACCGGCTCACTGGATGACGAGATTTCAGCAGGTGGATACCGGGATTTCTATATGCATCGAATCGGTCACTGGCTGGGCATGGATGTGCATGATGTTGGTGACTATAAAATTGATGGAGAATGGAGACCATTACGGCCAGGTATGGTGATGACCGTTGAGCCGGGCATCTATATTGCAGCTGATAATGAAAAAGTAGAACCTCGTTGGCGCGGCATAGGGGTTCGGATCGAAGATGATGTATTGATTACAGAATCTGGTTGCGAAGTGCTAACCTCGGCCGTTCCTAAGGAAGTGGCTGAGATCGAACAGTTGATGGCGGCAGGATGAAACAACACTACGATATCATCATAATTGGTGGCGGCATGGTAGGAGCCAGTCTTGCCAGCGCCCTTATCCCCTCCAGTGAAGATCTGGATCTGAATATAGCTGTCATTGAAGCTT
>JASBRM010000219.1 GCA_030149405.1 Neptuniibacter sp.
CCCTGAAGCAGCACGCCGAGACAGCTTTGGTATGCAGATTATGCAGGAACGCGCGGAACGTATAGGTGCTGAATTAAACATTACTAACCGGTCTGGTGGCGGTACAAGAACCGAACTCAATCTGGACCTTGGAGAAAATAATGAGTGAGAGCCAGATCTCTGTAGTCGTTGTAGATGATCACCCTCTCTTCAGACGTGGGGTTGTAGAGCTATTGAATGACAGCGATGAGATGACTGTCATCGCTGAATACGACAACGGCTTTACCCTTCTGGATAATCTTGAAGGCAACTACCCGGATATCCTGTTGATGGACCTGCAGATGCCGGACAAATCCGGACTGGAGTTACTGAAACAGATAAGAGAGTGCGACGAGCAACTCAAAATCATCATCATTACCGCCTGTACAGATCAGGATAAGTTACTTGAAGCACTTAAATACGGTGCCAATGGTTACCTGCAGAAAGACACGCCACCGGATGAGATTCTGTCTCACCTGCTTTCAGTTTATGAGGGCAAGGTCGCTCTGAATGATGACGCCATCACGTCCATCGCTACCCATATACGTAAAAATCATGAACAGGAAGCGGTTTCCTGTAATGAAGCTCTCTCTGAGATGACGGATCGTGAACGCGAAACCCTGTTCTATATAGCAAAGGGATTGAACAACAAACTCATCGCAAGGGAGCTTGGAATCAGCGATGGCACCGTAAAAGTTTACGTTAAAAACCTACTTCGCAAGCTGGATATGCACTCACGCCTGGAACTCGCCGCCTGGGCCCATAAAAATCTCACGGAAGAAGAATTAAATTAAGGATGTAGCACATGGGATTACTTAAATGGCCTCGAAAAGCGACTCAAAAACAGCCTGATGAACATCAATTGTGGCAGTTATTTAATAGCCTGAATGATGTTGTCATCGCTCTTGATCAGGAGCAGAGAATCCTCACGGTAAACACATGCTGGGAAAATCTGACGGGCATCTCGGTGGATGATTCTTTGGATACCCCCCTGACCGAATTTATGCACCCTGAAGACATCCCGGGCTGGAATAAACTACTGGAAAAAGTCACTCTGGGTAACAGTGAACTGATCTGGTTCCGCTTATTGCACAGCAATGGTGATATTCGTTGGTGTGAAATGCGCGTTCAACCTATGCAATCGGATGCGACTTACCCTCTTTCAGCGACCCTGTGTGACATCACCCCACATGTTCGGAATGAGCAGGTTCGAGATGCCAGCCATCGCAGCCTGCAAAGTCTGGTCAATCGTTTGCCTGCCATGTTGTATCGCTCGCGCAACAACTCAAGCTGGACCATGGAATATGTCAGCAGTGGCTGTGAACTCTTAACCGGTTACCCTGCAGAAAGCCTGCTGAATCAATCCCAGATTTCGCTGGGTTCTATGATTCACCCGGACGATGCCGATTATGTTTGGGAAGATGTACAGATCGCTCTGCAAACTCACCAGTGCTTTGACCTGAATTATCGCCTTAAGCAAAAGGACGGCACCGAAATCAGAGTTCAGGACAAAGGCCGGGGTTTATATTCTGACAGTGGAATGGTGCTCGGTGTTGAAGGCATTATCCTACAGATTGACTGAGTTATTTGGGTATCAAATGCGGACCTTGATGGCTTGAGTTTTTTACCGGTCAGCTAACGGCAGCTCAGCGGCCGACAGCGGACTAAAAACAATATAATCTTTATTGCCAAGGTGTTTTTTGCGAGATGTACCAATCAAAAAGTCGAGCACGCTTTTCAAGCAAGCACCTTCTCAAGATAAGCATCAATCTCTCTTTTAATACCTTCTGAGGTAGGAATTCCGCTCAGCCGTATAACCAATTTTGAACAATCCTTATAATTAAGTGATCTAATCAGTTTCTTTATCCTCGGTAATTGTGCTGCCCCAAGGCTCAATTTCTTTATCCCCAGACCAATCAACATAACTACGGACCTTGGATCAGAAGCCATCTCTCCGCATAAGCAGATATCGAGAGATGCGCTCTCAGCAAACTGCACTATGCGTTTAATTTCATGAAGAACCGCAGGATGGGTTGAATCAAACAGAGACGCGACACGTGGGTTATTTCTATCAACAGAGAGCAGATACTGGCAGAGGTCGTTGGAACCAATTGAAATAAAGTCCAGCTCCTCAGCCCATACAGGTATTTGTGAAATAGCTGCGGGCACTTCAATCATACAACCAACTTTGGGTCTTTTTATTTCATGCCCCTTCCCCTGAAGGAGATCAATAGATTCACCAATCAAACTTTTGAAACTTCTGATCTGTTCCAGACTGGATACCATAGGAGCGAGTATATGGAGCCCATGATATCCCTCGGACGCTTGTAACATGGCAACAAGCTGACTGCGAAAAATTGCAGTATTGTCCAAACAGAACCTTACCCCCCGCCAACCAAGGGCAGGGTTTTGTTCATCATTTATGGGAAAATAAGGAAGCTGTTTATCCCCACCTATATCCAGGACGCGCATATAGACTGGCAGATCGCCAAAAGTAGAAAACAGTTCTCTATAAATAGTTGCCTGCTCTTGTTCAGATGGAAACGCGCTGCATGACATAAATGGGATTTCTGTTCGGTACAACCCTACCCCTTCCGCACCACTTTTTAGGCTCGGTTCAAGGTCATTCAACAACCCGCTGTTCGCCAATAAATTAACTCTGATACCGTCTTGTGTTACAGCTGGAAGGTCCCGTAGTTCTTTTAATTTCTCAAACTCATCAAACTGCTGCTGCTTAAGCGTTTCATATTCTCGACAGAGAGCATTGCTAGGAAAACGAATCAACTTGCTATTGTCTGCATCAACAATAACCCGCTCATTCTCTTCCGGTAGAAACTGAGCTCCCAGTCCCAGTAGAGCTGGAATGCCTAATGCGTTGGCCAGAATGGCAGTATGAGAGAGCAAAGAACCCTCGGAGCACAGAATTGCCTGTATCTGACCGTCTTGAAACAGAGCGATATCTGACACGCTGACTTCCCGTGCAAACAGCACCACGGGGTGATCGGGGATTGTATGAATTTTCCCTTCAACTTCATATATCACCCGAATGATCTTATTACCCAGGTGAATCAAATCTTCAGCACGGGAAGATAAGTATTCATCCTCAATAGCTTCAAATGTTTCAACAAAACCCATAATGGTTTTTTTAACAGCACCCGCCAGGGAATAGCCTAACCCGAGCTCTTGGTTAACAGCATGATTAAACGCACTGTCTTCAAGAAGCAGCTGATACATATCGAAAATGCCAATGACTTCCCCCGTGATACTTTGCTGTGCCATCTGCTGCTTTTCAGCCTTCAGCTGATCGTTAACCAGGCTTTTAACTCTTTGCCACTCTGATAATGTATCTTCATTATCCGGAGCCTTCTCGACCTTAACCTGCTCAAGAGTGGGTAAGCTCAGCAGATGTACATCACCTATGGCCAGTCCTCCCGCTCCTTTCAACCCAGAAAGGGTTAAATTAACAGGAGTGTATTTTTCCAGTACTTTCTGATCAGGAATCAACCAGGCCAGTTGCGCAGCAATCGTCACGAGTAATGCTTCCAGATGAGGAGCCAACACCTCTGCTTTCTTGGATTGAACGACCAATCCACCTAAACAGTTACCCTGCTTGATTAACGGAACAGCGCAGAAGCTTTTGAAACGCAGCTCTCCGGTATTTGGAACAAGCTCGAACTCATCTTCTTGGGCAGCATTAGCAACATTGACGATGGATTTAGTTTGTATCGCTTTACCGATCAAACCTCGTCCTTCTGATAATGAGACAGGGTTATCGGTAATCAATCCGTGCGACGCATAGAGCGTCGGTTCATTCTTCTCGTTGAGCAAATAGACACTACATACGTCTACAGCAAACATGCCACTGATAGAGTCTACAATTTCTCTGAGCTGTAATTCAGGGTCTGAAGCGTCACTTGCTTTTCTGACCAGTTGGGATATTTGCAGTAATAAACTATCCATTTTTTCTATGTCTCAAAAGATACTTGAACTAAACCAGGAGCTAACCGACTAGTCTCATCAGTAACATTGACACGAAACATAAGCCAGTGAAACATAATTTTTACTATACTGATTTAGCCATTAATTAAAGATAGAGTTCGATTTTAGATGAA
>JASBRM010000233.1 GCA_030149405.1 Neptuniibacter sp.
CGAGCCTGAAGTCTTCTCGCCGGCGCCCGCCAGAATCGCAGACAATGCTGACTTCCCGGAGCCATTGGTACCGGTAATAACCCAGTGCTGGTTTGTTTCCAGAGTCCAGTTGATATTGGAAAGGGTGAATGATTCACCAAATTCAGCGCTGTAATCTTCGACGATGATTTTGTTCATGGTTCTAATAAAAAGCTCGATAAAACGCAGTAAAAGGGCAAAAAAAAGCCAAGGCCACAAGCCCTGGCTTTATCTTTCTAGCTAAAAGAAGTCTTTAAGTAATAATAACTTATACGATCTTCTTCATGTCAGCCATGTGGCCGCGCAGAACTTTACCAATTGCTTCAACTGGGTGAGAACGCAGTGCTTCGTTAACTTCGATCAGACGAGCGTTATCAACACAAGTGTCTGCTACATCCAGACCTTTACCAATAACGTCAGTGTCGATGTCTTTCATGAAGTCGCCCAGCAGTGGCAGGCACGCGTGGTTGTACAGGTAGCAACCGTACTCTGCAGTATCAGAGATAGATGCGTTCATTTCGTACAGCTTCTTACGCGCGATTGTGTTAGCAATCAGTGGAGTTTCGTGCAGAGACTCGTAGTAAGCAGATTCAGCGATGATGCCAGCAGCAGTCATAGTTTCGAATGCCAGCTCAACACCTGCTTTAACCATAGCAACCATTAGGATGCCGTTGTCGAAGAATTCCTGCTCAGAAATTTCTACGTCGCCTGCTGGAGTCTTCTCGAAGTTAGTCTCAGCAGTTTCTGCACGCCAGCCCAGAAGGTTCTTGTCATCGTTCGCCCAGTCTTCCATCATCACGCGAGAGAAAGTACCGTCGATGATGTCATCCTGGTGCTTGTTGTACAGTGGACGCATGATCACTTTCAGCTCTTCAGACAGATCAAATGCTTTGATCTTAGCTGGGTTAGAAAGACGATCCAGCATGTTAGTCACGCCGCCGTATTTCAGAGCTTCAGTGATAGTTTCCCAACCGTACTGAATCAGTTTAGATGCGTAACCTGCATCGATGCCTTTCTCAACCATCTTGTCGAAGCACAAGATAGAACCAGTCTGCAGCATACCGCACAGGATAGTCTGCTCACCCATCAGGTCAGACTTAACTTCAGCGATGAAAGAAGACATCAGAACGCCTGCTTTGTGGCCGCCAGTGCCTACAGCGTATGCTTTAGCCAGAGCCAGACCTTCGCCTTTAGGGTCGTTGTCTTCGTGAACAGCGATCAGTGTTGGAACACCGAAACCACGAACGTATTCAGCACGTACTTCAGAACCTGGGCACTTAGGTGCAACCATGATTACAGTCAGGTCGTCACGGATCTGCATACCTTCTTCAACGATGTTGAAACCGTGAGAGTAAGACAGGCAAGCGCCTTCTTTCATCAGAGGCATAACCGCTTCAACAACAGGCGTGTGCTGCTTGTCTGGAGTCAGGTTAAGAACAACGTCCGCAGTTGGGATCAGCTCTTCGTATGTACCAACAACAAAACCGTTTTCAGTCGCGTTTTTCCAAGACTGACGCTTCTCAGCAATTGCAGCAGGGCGCAGAGCGTAGGAAACATCCAGGCCGCTGTCGCGCAGGTTCAGACCCTGGTTCAGGCCCTGAGCACCACAGCCGATTACTACCATTTTCTTGCCTTTCAGAGCTTCAACGCCATCGCTGAACTCGTCCATAGCCATAAAACGACATTTACCCAGCTGTTCCAGCTGCTCACGCAGAGGCAGCGTGTTGAAATAGTTGTTAGACATTTCAAAATTCCGTAAAGGTTAAGTCAGTTATAACTGACAGTTGGTTTATTATGCGGCAACTCTAATACATCAAAGATGTGGCGTAAAATGATATATATAGATCGCTATAATGCATTTAACGCAATATTGAAAAATATTACGCAATTGCAATAAAAGTGCTTGCTAAAGGATCATTAGCTCTATACTATGCGCCCCACATTGATGCGGGGTGGAGCAGCTTGGTAGCTCGTCGGGCTCATAACCCGAAGGTCGTTGGTTCAAATCCAGCCCCCGCTACCAGATTCAAAATAAAAAAGGTCATCCAAAGGGTGGCCTTTTTTATTTTCTGCTACGCAGGGCAGAATTTGTTCCTTTAATTCACTTGGTTCAACGATTGCGAAGCAATCATCGCCGAGCACAAAGTGCGAAGCCCGTTAGGGTTGTTGCAGCCAAAAGCTGCAACAAGCAAATCCAGCCCTCAACTCAATATCCAAAAAGGTCATACATTTCCAAGACCTGGATGGCCTTTTTTATTTTCTGCTATGCAGGGCAGAATTTGTTCCTTTAATTCATTGGTTCAGCGATTGCGTTAGCAATCACAATCGAGCGCGTTTGCGCGAAGCCCGAAGGGTGGTTACAGCCTAAAAGCTGTAACCAATAAATCCAGCCCCATTTTTAAAGCATGCACAAAAGGTCATGCATCTCCAGAAACAGGATGGCTTTTTATTTCTACTTCGTAGTCCTGAAATAGCTAATCAACTTCTGACCTTTAAATAACGCCGCTAGCTAGCCGGGCAAACAAAAATTAATTCTCCCCAACAAACTTGATGGCCGGTTTCGAGCTTATATCCACTTCAAGATTGAAAATATCCGGGCGGTTATAGTGGCCTGCAACGTCTAAAGCTTTACGTGATCGTCTTGCTTCTTCTGGATCAATATCCGCGTAAAGAATCTCTTTTTCCTCATGCATAGGCCCGGCAACAACACCGCCAAAAGGTTTGATTACGACTGCATCGCCCGGATTAATCCATTCGTTATCATCAAAGAGGGTGCTTCTTTCAGGGAAGTCATTAGGTACATCAGAGCCGGTCATGGCGGTTGCTGTACTCAGTACCCAGCAGCCACCTTCCCGGGCAATATGATTCATTGAGGATACCCAAACATCGCCACTATCCCATGTCGGGGCGATGTAAATGTCGATGTCTTGAGCAAACAGAGAATACCGGGCGAGGGGCATGTAGTTTTCCCAGCAGATTAAGGTACCAATACGCCCATAAGGTGTGTCAACAACCTTAAGGCCTGATGCATCGCCCATACCCCAAACCATGCGTTCGGGGTTTGTGGGCATCATCTTACGGTGATGGTTAAGTACAGATCCATCAGTGCCAATAACCACCAGAGTATTAAACAAGGTTGAACCACTGAAGTCCGAATCCCGCTCATTCATGCCCATAACAACAACGACCTGATGTTCTCTTGCAGCATCACAGATCCTGTCCAGATCATCAGATTTAAGGTCTACCGAGTTTTCTCGTAATTTCGAATGAAGAGTGTTACTCAAACCCATATCCTTGCCTGGGCTTAATCTCCATATCCATGTCGGATAACCGGGAAGATAGGCTTCTGGAAACACAATCAGTTGTGCGCCGTTAGAAGCCGCTTCAGAAATAATTTCGACCGCTTTCGTAATTGAAGCTTCCAAGTTGAGCAATACAGGAGGCTTTTGCGTAATGGCTACTTTAACGCTCATGCTGATCTCCGGAGGTTAGGTGTATGCATAAGCCTAGTTCATAGCGGGAGATCGGTAACTTTGCGTGTATGAATTTTCTTCTATGACCTTTATGTTATTGGTAAAGCATCTAAGTCTTATTCCTCTGCCTTGTAGTTCTTTTTTTTTTTTGGATCTTAGTTGTTAGTATGAACAACCTAAGCCTTACTAATTAAAAGCCGTCAGTTTAAGTACAGGCAGCTGTTTATTGTTTATTTAAAAGGTCGTGAAGTTGAAAATAGCTATTTTGGATGATTATCAGGATGAAGTAAGGAAGCTGGATTGTTTTCAGCTTCTCGCTAATCACGATGTCATTATTCTTA
>JASBRM010000237.1 GCA_030149405.1 Neptuniibacter sp.
AGCGTAAAGAGGAATCCCTTTTTCTGTCGCTGCCGCTTTAGCTGCCGCCAGAGAAACCGCCAGAATCGCGTTAGCACCCAGCTTTTCTTTGTTTTCAGTACCATCCAGCTCAAGCATCTTGTTATCAAGAGCGCGCTGATCCGTTACGTCCATACCTGTCAGGGCTTCGCGGATTTCGCCATTAACTGCAGCAACTGCATTCAGAACACCTTTACCCAGGTAACGGCCTTTATCACCATCACGCAGTTCCAGTGCTTCACGTGAACCTGTAGAGGCACCGGATGGAGCACACGCAGTGCCAATAACGCCAGACGCCAGAATAACGTCAGCTTCAACAGTTGGGTTACCGCGAGAATCCAGTACTTCGCGGGCTTTGATATCAGCAATCTGTGCCATTGGTAACACTCCAGAATGTTCTCTAATTAGGGCATCCGCCCAATATAACTTTAAAAATTATGATTTAGCCTGTTGATCAAGCGCAGCCTGAATAAAACCAGTAAACAGGCCATGTCCATCTCGCGGTGTAGATGTAAATTCAGGGTGGAACTGACAAGCTACAAACCAAGGATGGTCAGCAACTTCTACCACTTCAACCAACTCACCATCCACTGAACGACCAGAAATTCTCAGGCCAGCTTGCTCCAGTTGATCGACATAGTTGTTATTCACTTCATAACGGTGACGATGACGCTCTTTAATCTCGGTACTGCCGTATGCGGTTGCAGCCGTAGAACCTTCTGCCAAATGACAAATCTGCGCGCCAAGGCGCATAGTTCCACCCAGATCGTCGGTCTCACCACGGGTTTCAACATCACCCTCTGATGTAGCCCACTCAGTAATCAAACCGATTACCTGATGTTCTGCTTCTTTATTGAATTCAGAAGAAGTAGCACCTTCCAAACCTGCAACATGGCGAGCAAATTCAATAACCGCCACTTGCATACCCAGACAAATGCCCAGATAAGGCACCTTATTTTCACGGGCATAACGAACTGCAGCGATTTTTCCCTCAACACCACGTTCACCGAAGCCACCAGGAACCAGAATAGCACTCGCATCTTCCAGAATCTCCACACCCTCACGCTCAACGCGCTCGGAGTCGATGCATTCGATACGTACTTTTTTCTTCAGTGCGATACCGGCATGAGACAATGCTTCAATCAAAGATTTATAGGCATCCAGCAGCTCCATATACTTACCCACCATAGCGATTTTGACTTCGCCTTCTGGGTTAAGGTGAGCATCTGCTACACGATCCCACTCACTGAGATCGGATTCTTTGCATTCAAGATTGAAACGTTCGATTACGATGTCGTCCAAACCCTGTTCAGACAACATGCGAGGAATATTGTAAATAGTATCCGCATCTGGAAGAGATACCACCGCGCGTTCTTCAACGTTTGTAAACAATGATAATTTACGGCGCGAAGAGTCTGGCAACGGAAAATCAGAACGGCACACCAGAATATCTGGCTGAATACCGATTGAGCGCAGCTCTTTTACAGAGTGCTGAGATGGCTTGGTCTTAATCTCACCAGCCGTCGCAATATATGGCACTAGAGTCAGGTGCATAAACATTGCTCGGGAAAAGCCCAATTCAGCTTTCAACTGACGCACAGCTTCCATAAATGGCAAAGATTCAATATCACCTACAGTACCACCGATCTCTACAAGAGCGACGTCGGCATCACCGGCACCTTCAATAACACGGCGCTTAATTTCATCAGTGATGTGTGGAATTACCTGAACGGTACCACCCAGATAATCACCACGGCGCTCTTTCAACAAAACGTGCTGATAGATACGCCCAGCAGTAAAGTTGTTGCGCTTGCTCATAGTGGTGCGGATAAAGCGCTCATAGTGACCGAGGTCGAGATCTGTTTCTGCACCATCTTCGGTAACAAAAACTTCACCATGTTGAATTGGACTCATGGTGCCTGGATCCACATTGATATATGGGTCCAGTTTCAACATAGTGACTTTGAGCCCTCTGGCCTCAAGAATAGCAGCCAGAGAAGCAGATGCGATGCCTTTGCCCAATGAGGACACAACACCGCCAGTGACGAAGATATAACGCGTCATGCAGAACCTGTTTGATCGTATTTAAAGCGAGGATTTTTTTAGATCGAGATGGCGCTACAGGATAGCAAATCAGGAGTAATCCGACAACGAAAAGGGATGCCATAAAACAGAAAATTCATTGTTTTCTTCAATCGGGAAACCTTGACAAAGGCAAACACCCGGAACTGCGATCAAGTTATCATCACAATAAGCCAGCGGCCATTTTTCCCGGTGCCATGGAGTTATCTTAGCTTCATGCAGAATCTTCTTAATCGCTCTGTGCTTTTTGCCAATCGGAGTACAGCTTTCACCACCTTCCCTGCGAGAAATGGTTAGCTTCATCTCTGGAGGCAAACCTCTGACTTGCAGGTAACCATCTCCAAGATCAAAATCACCATCAGAAACAATTTTGATACTTTCAACCCTCTCGCTCATGTCGGGCACCAGATATAAACTATTCTGATAGCGCCGCAATTTCACAGCCCCTAAACTGAGTAGCGGGTCTGCATCCGGCCGTGCCTGAATAACTTCAGTGATTATTTTATCCAGAACTTGTGAATTAACTCTCAAACCTAAAACGGAAAAAAGCCAATGCCGTAATAGTGCAGATTGTTTGATAGCATCCATTTCAGACCAAACATCCAGTTCAAATTGATCTGATTTGGGAGCACACAGTTTTAAATCTTCAGCAAGATATTGCTCTAACAGATCATTTGATTCCTGAAACAGAGCTGCATTCTCACTCCACCTTTGAGTAAGCTTAGGCCAGCGTTTTTTTAGAACCGGCAGTACCTGGTTACGTAAATAATTCCGATCATAGGCATCTTTATTGTTACTAGGATCTGAAACGTAATCTAATGCTAACTCCGAAACTGCCGATTCCAGCTGCTCACGGCTACATTCGAGCAATGGCCGCAGTAAATACCCCTTCCCAAGAGCGCGACTAAGAGGAATACCGGTCATACCGGTTAGTCCGCTTCCCCTCAACATCCGATAT
>JASBRM010000238.1 GCA_030149405.1 Neptuniibacter sp.
CGGTCGTATCAGTGATATGAACTGGACCTACAAAGGCACAAAAACCATGCTCCTGCCTATGTATAACCACAACGAAATGGATCTGGATACGGAAACTCACAAAGATGATGAAGGTTATCAGGTTGTGAAATTTGGTGGTAAAGGCGGGTGCTTCCCGGATATTACCTGGCAGCTGCGTAAAGTCTATGTAGTTGAATCGGATCCGGTAGATCCAAACCACCCGATCAGCAAGCGTGAGCATTATATGGATGCACAGACCTTCACCATCCCACGTAACATCACTTACGACCGTAAAGGTGATATGTGGAAGAGCTGGTTAATCGGTCAGGCACATCCAGATCATCACTTGCCAATCAACAAAGGTAAAGGTGTTGCGGTTGATGATTCCTTCTCCATGGTCGACATTCAGGCTAAGCACTGTACTACAGGGCAGTTCAAGGGAATTGTGGATGGTTCTCTGACTCCTCCAAACAAAATGACAGTACAGAACCTACGAGCTTCAGGTCGTTAAGAGGTTCATTCCTCTGATTCATACTAGGTGAACTTTTCCCGGGCTTTGGCCCGGGTTTTTCATTTTAAAGAGGTAAAAAGCAGTAATGAAAATAGTGATCTGGGGAGCAGGGGGGATCGGTTGTTATTACGGTTCTAAATTACAGTTGGCTGGGCATGATATTACCTATGTGGCCAGAGGTGCTCACCTTAAAGCAATGCAGAACAAGGGGCTGGTTGTAGAGCATGAGAGGTTGACGTTTTCCGGTGCTGTTATCGCTTTAGATCAAACCGATCTCCTGAATAATTATAATTGTGATGATTTTGACCTAATCGTTCTTACGGTAAAGGCTAATGCCTCCCAAGACATTATTTCCCAGTCCAGACACTGGTTAAACAGAGGTAATACACCGGTTCTGAGTCTACAAAATGGTGTGGAGAATGAGCAGTTGATTGCTGAAGCCGTTGGCAATTCCCGAACACTCGGTGGCCTTGCAGTAAGGATAGGTGGCCATATTCAGGAGCCAGGGGTGGTTACGGCTAAAGGAATCGCTCAGATAGTATTAGGTTGCTGGCCCAGCCTTGCTGCGACAAATGCTACAAAGTGTTTTGCAGAAATGCTGGTTGATACATTCAACAGAGCCGGCATTCCAACAATTCTGTCAGAGGATATTCAAAGGGAACTCTGGAGAAAATTGCTGATAAATAATGGTGTAAACCCTCTATCGGCGCTCACAGAACTGGATACCAGAAGCATTACCCATGATCCGGTATACAAGCATGTTGTATACAAAATAATGCAAGAAACCGCTTTAGCTGCAAGGAACCAGGGTGTAGATATCAGTGAGAAAGACGTTGATGAAATGTTCACATTGATCAGTGAATTTGATGCGATTAAAACCTCAATGCTGGTTGATAAAGAGAAGGGCAGGCCGCTGGAACTTGATGGAATCTGCGGTCCTGTTTTGAGAAATACTACAAATGGGCAAGCCTTTATGACGGCATTTGTGAATCGACTGTTGCAAACCCCCGCTTTATGACAACAGTTGTGGGGTCAGATTTTTAGTCCGAATGGATTCAATATAAAAATGAAATGCAGATTGAGCCGTCTCAATGGCATATTTCAAAGCTTTCTGTTCATTAAGATTGGATGCTGCAAAGTTCCAGAATTGATCCAATGAAAAGTCAGTTGCTAATGGCGATGAGAAAAAGCTGATGGGTAAATCTTTTTTGGTTTTTCTGGTGATCAGTTGCGAGATATGAGCACTTCCCATTTTGGAGCCTTCCAGAAGATAAAGGTAACCAATCAATTGGGGTAGTGAGTGCTGCGTTGATTGAGAAACAGCATGACGAGAAGCTTCTACCTCAATACCCATGCCATAAAGATCTTCTTCAAGTAACGGATATCGTAAAGTGTAGGGGTAACTGATCTCTAGTGTTTTCAATGCATCTTTTGCTTTCCGCTCTAGAAAACAATGAGGGTAATAGAGGCTTTTCATGGCCAGAGCATAGGTTTTTGAGTTGAGATTACGCCCTTTCAGGACCGAAAGTTCATTCAAAGAATCCAGCTCTCTATGAAGTTCACGGGTGGCTGATCTGAATTGTTGTTGTATATCGCGTAGTGGAATTGTCATGGCTCTTGAATGAAAACAGAACTGGATTCCAAAAGACCTCTAAGCCTGTGTAGTTCGAGATTCAACATGCCTGGCCATGGCTTGGAATAACCAAGACGATTCTCTATCCACTTAGAAAAAGACTGTCGTGGTGAAATCTTTAATTGGTTGTTGGTACTTTCAACCGGCTTATTTGGGTTACCACCCCACTTTACCTCGTGAATATGTTCGCCACGACAGAGATAGACTCTCACTATTTGTTGGGATGTACCCGCTGCTCTGAATCTTAAGTAAGCGAGCCCCGCCACTTCTGTAAGAGGCAAATTATCAATCAGTCCGGAAAGGTTATCTGTTTGAAAGGTCATTAAAGAGTTTTGAGTCTGAAACCACTGATCAACAACGTCTAGTGTAGCCGAGTCGAATGTCTGCCCGTTCATGAGTGCCCAGTCATCTGAGCACATTACGATCCCGTCTGCTCCTAAATTATCTTTAATCAGAAAGGCTAAATCTTCCCATACTTCCTCTAGATCTGAACCTGAGTTCAAAAGATTACGCAGGGGCTGAGTTCGAATATTAAACTCATCAATCATTGATAAACGAAGTCTAGAGTCGAGTTCATTGACCAACAAAACATAGCTATAAATGGCCTCAGAAATCCGACGAAGAGAAGCCAGAGGAATTTTCAACGGATCCGAAGAGTGGCATGAAATTAGAGCGCTTAATTCCCCACTTTTAATAATAGGAAAAGAGACTGATGAACCAACTCCCATATTCATCATATATTGCTGGTGAACCGGAGAAACGCTTCTCAGGTCTGTTAATGTTAGATTTGGAACCTGAGCGATACCTTTTAAACTGATACTTGCGGCCTGTGCTTCAGGAATTTCTCGCCATTGGGTCTGAGTGTATAACTGTCGGGCGATTTGAGGGATATCACTTGCCGGAAAACGCAGGTCAAGGTAACTGCCAATGGATGGATCTGTACATATCTCTGAAATCACATGACCGTCACCATTCTCTAAAAACTGGTAATACATAACCCTTTGGTGGCCGGTAATTTCCGAAATCCAGGATATTAACTGGTCTCTATACTCTGTTTTTTCCTGTTCGTTGTTAAAACTGGAAGGTAGCTTGAAGGATGACTGTGACTGAGCCTTTTCTGAGGTATTCGCCGGATAAACTTCTATTAAAAAGGCATCAGTTGCTTTGGTAACTGCCAGGTCAACATAGTTTCCATCAGCGTCTTTCAGAAAAGTATAAGCCGTTGATCCTGAATCACTGGGCAGGTGCTGCATCACAGGTGAGAGTGCTTCAGGAAGTTCTTTGCCAATCTCCAGTGGCGAAATAGATGGGAGTATAAGCTTAATGTTTTCAGAAAAATGGGTCAGCTTTTCTTCTTTAGACAGAATAAGAAGTGCGCCATGTGGCTGAACCTTTCCTGAAAGATGAAGTTTTTCACTTTCGCATTGCTCGTAATAAGGTGTATCCATAGCCTGCCATTTATTATTTTATAAGCGTTTCAAAATCAGTTGCTTCCAGAGGTTTGGAGAACAGAAATCCTTGAAGCTCGTCACAACCATTATCCTTGAGCCAATTGGCTTGCTGATCAGTTTCGACACCTTCAGCAATTACTTTCAACCTCAATGCTTTTGACATTGAAAGAATAGCCTTACAGATTGCTTCGTCATCTTCTTCATTACCGACCCCATCCACAAAATCCTTATCGATTTTTAATTCAGATAGAGGCAGCTGCTTAAGATAGATCAGTGAAGAATAACCCGTACCAAAATCGTCGATGGAGATTTCTAACCCGGACTTTTCTAAAATTTGCAGGTTTTGGACAGTTGCCTGGGAACTGTCCATTAGAGAGCTCTCTGTAATCTCAATTTTTAAGATGTCATGAGGTACCAGATACTTATCGATAACCTCGATCAGCTCTTGAGCGTAGCCTTCCATTTTCAGGCACTGAGCGGACATGTTGAAAGAGATAATGGGCGGTTTGATACCGTTTACTAACCAGCGTGCTAGTTGTTCACATAACATATTGATTACAAGTGAACTTAACTCCACTATGGCTGAGCTTTTTTCAGCGATTGGAATGAAAACAGCCGGTGAAATTTCGCCCTTTTGCGGATCTTTCCAACGCAGCAATGTTTCAGCGCCTGTAACCGAGCCATCAATCGCAGAATATTGAGGCTGATAAACCAATCTGAAGAGTTTATTGCGCATAGCTTCGCGAAGAGAGCTTTCAAGTTTGGAGTGACTTAAAAGCTGTTCTCGCATCTGCGTATGGAAAAAACAGAACTGATTTCGACCAGCTTCTTTTGCTTTATACATTGCTGTATCGGCCGACTTAAGCAACCCTGTGGAATCTGATGAGTCTTCTGGGTAGAAAGAGATACCGATACTGGCAGAAGTGAAGATTTTACGATTACCCAGTTCTATAGGTTCACTTAGTTCATCCAGTATACGTTCGGCTACTTCTTGAGCCTCTTCAGGAGTACAGTCGTTTAAAATAACCGTAAATTCGTCACCACCCAATCTTGAGACAGTATCGATGTCGCGTATGGTTGTTTTCAGTAACTCGGAGACACTTACAAGTAGTTCGTCTCCCATGTCATGGCCTAAGGTGTCATTTATAGACTTAAAGTTATCCAGATCCATAAACAAAACAGCCAAAGGGTTCTTACTGCGTCGACTTCGAGCCAAAGAGTTTTCCAGACGGTCAAGGAATAAACTCCGGTTAGGGAGACCTGTTAACGCATCGTGTGTTGCAAGGAATTCGACTTTTCTTTGTGACTCTTTAAGGTTAGAAATATCGGAGAATACAGACACAAAATAGTCTGTTTCATTATCCTGGTTCAGAATGCGGTTAATGGTCAGCCATTCCGGGTAAATTTCACCGTTTTTCCTCTTATTCCAAATCTCTCCCTGCCAATGCCCCTGGTGCTCAATTGCATTCCACATACTTGCAAAGAAATCGTCACTATGACGTCCAGAATTGAGCAATTTTCCAATTTTTCTGCCAACGGCTTCCTGCTCGGTGTAGCCTGTTATATCTGTAAAGGCATCATTAATGGATATGATCTCAGCGTACTTATCGGTAACAAAAATTGCTTCACCTGCCTGTTGGTAAACTTTGGCGGCAATTTTTAACTTTTCCTCTGCCTTTTTTCTGGCGGTGATATCTTCAGATTCGGTAATGATTATGTAGGGTTTACCATGATGATCTCTGAGGACTTGATGGCGTGTGGAGAAATAAATGTCCATTCCATCTTGTTCAAGCGTAGTTTCAGCTTCAACAGTTTGAAGAGATTCAATGGCTTTTAAATCAGAAGCCCATGTCTGGGCAGCAAATTCTGCGGGGAAGAGGTCAAAAGTACTCTTAAACTAATAATCAACACCTTCAAGATTAAAGGCAGATTTGAAGGCATCATTAATGTATATATAACGGCCTGTAAGATCTTTCATAGCGATCAGAATTGTCGTGTTCTTCATGATCGTGTGAAGACGCGCTTCAGAATCATTGAGTTCGTTACGAATGTTCTGGATATCCGTAATATCAATGATACTGACGACAAGGAAGTTAACATTGTCCGTTTCATCAATACCGGGATTGATCACCATCTGATAGTAACGATCATTGCTTTCGAGTATTGCTTCCTGCCTTTCGCCATGGGATAAGGCTACACCCAGGTCATCTTCTATGCGGCTGGCATATTTAGGAAAACTGATCCTTTCTACATGGGTGTTACGAGCATTGATTCTT
>JASBRM010000240.1 GCA_030149405.1 Neptuniibacter sp.
GGCGGTTGAAACTGAGACGGAACTGCTGCGTCACGAGCGCGCGCTGACCTACGATTGCATGTTGCAGACTGAAGGTTCAACTACCGCAATCAATGAAATGCAGCCAATCATGGGCATTCGTCGCCGTTCAGATCAGGCTGCTTTACAGGGCAAACAGGTTGACCAGATGGTGAATGAATTTACTCAACTGGGTAAAAATCATGATGCTCTGGAAAAACTACGTGATGCCATGATCACTCTGCATAATGGCTTGGATAACATCAATGAGCGCGTGTTTGATCTGGTAAACCAGCGCGAACAGCTGACGACAGAAATTGATGGCCAGCGTCAGGCGATTACTGATCTGCGAAATCAGGACGATACCGGCATTCAGCAACGTATTACTGATCTGGTGAATGAACAGAAAGAAGCCGAGCAATCGCAGAAGAGTCTGATGGATAAACTGCAGAAAGTTCGTACTTCTATCATTAAAGACACCGCTTCACTGGAAGTCTTTGATACTGAACTGGAAGAACACTCTGCTGCACGAAGCAAATGTGAAGATAAATCTGAATTCGATGCTCAGTCTGCTCAGGAAAAACGCGATTATCTGGATGAGTCCTGCTCCGGTGAGCTGGAACGGATTATCTTCGAAGCTGCGAAAAAAGCTCAGTCCGAGTTGTCTCTGCATGAGAAGAAGAAAAACGCTGTGCGCGATGGTGTAGCTCAATACCGCGCTAAATATCACGGTGGCGGGCTCAGTCATCAGGAACTGGATAAGATCACTCCAGATTCAACTCATGAAGAACTGGCGAGTTTTGTAAACGATACTGTGCAGTCTCTGAAAGATTCTGAACTGGCAAATTACAGCCAGAAAGCAGAAAGAGCTCGTCAGGAAGCAGAAACAGCATTCCGCTCTGACTTTGTGGCGCATCTTAACGATCAGATCAACAAGATCAAAGATATGATCCGTGAGCTGAACCAGCACCTTAAAGGTCGTCCATTCCATAAGGAGATGTACAGCTTTGAGATGATGCCAAACCCGGAACTCAAAGATATTCTGGAGCTGGTCGAAGCCTATACTGAGATGGATTCAGCAAACGTGGGTTCTCTCTTTGATCTTAAATTTGATGGCAATACCCGCCACAAGGATGCCTTGTCTAAGATCCATGAAGTTCTGAGAGATGAAGGTGAAAGTAGTCTTCTGCAAGATTACCGTAACTTCTACAACTTTGAACTTGTAGTTAAAGATCTTGACGGTAACCGCAAGACCACTCTGAGTCAGCGTATTAAAACTGGTTCGGGTGGTGAGCACCAGGTACCTTTCTATGTGGCAATTGCTGCTGCGATGGGCGCTACATACCGCTTACGTGAAGGCAGTGACGGCCAACCTCAGGGGGGTATGAGCCTATCTGTATTCGATGAAGCCTTTAACAAACTGGACTCCGAAAATACGGTAACGTCTCTTGGCTTTATGAGTGATCTGGGGCTGCAAACCATCATTGCTGCGCCGGATGAAAAGTATTCTCTGTTGAGTTCATGCATGGATACTATCATCAACGTTTGTCGTGATGGTCGGGTTGTGGATCTTGATGTCGAATTCCCTACTGTTCAAGGGCGTGAGCTTTTGAACTCTGACAATCCGTTAAGGCTAATGGCAGAGATGGAAGAGGGTGAAGCTGAAGCAGAGTTGGAACCTGAGCCTGCTTAATCACTTTAATGTACGGGTGTATACAGCACCCGTAAAACGTTATTGATAACGGCCTGATATTTCTTTTTGTCAGGCTGTTTGCTACTTAAAACCCTCAGTCCCCAAATTGACGTCATCAGAAAAGCAGCCAAATCATCTATTTTGGCTTCTTTATCAATGTCCCCTAGTTCCTGAGCTTTTTGTAAGACATTCACAAATTTCTTTTCAATTACGTCCAGATATCCTGAGGCAAGAGCGCGCATTTCGTCATCTTCATTGGATAGCTCTAGGAGGGAATTAACTAGCAGACAGCTTTTACCTATATCGTCAGCCTCAAGATCCTGGCAGAGCAGGCTAAAAAATGTCTCGACACCTTGAAGTGGGGATTGAGCCTGTTCAAGGGTATCGGTAATGCGTTTCAGGCTTCGTTGTGCATACAGTTCAAGGCTGGAGAGGAAAAGGTCGCGCTTATTATTAAAAGCCCCATAAAGGGATCCGGGTTTAAGGTTAGTGGCGTTGACCAGGTCTGTAACAGACGTAGCAGCATATCCGGTTTTCCAGAACTGGTGCATTGCGCGTTCTAAAACTACATCCCGATCAAACTCTGCAGGCCTTGCCATTACTTTGCCCTCTTTATTTTTATACCCTATTATCAGAATACCTTTTGTCTCTAGCAATACCTATCCATGAAGAATAATAAAACAGCCTGGATGCTGGGTCTTTTTTCCGCTTTCACTCTAATATGCCTTAGCGGGTGTCAAAATCTGATCAAACAGCAAACAACAACGCCCCAGACGCACGAGTTTCGAAGAGGGATTGTTAATTTGGTTGAAGGTCAGCTTCAATTTACCCCTTGTTTTGAAAAGAAAACTCTCATTATTGACGATCTTACAGGCCGTCTGGTTGAACGTTTAAGCAGTAGCAGAGAGCCTCTTGTTTACTCAGAAGTCAGTGGCAGCAGAGGTCCTGATATATCTACTTGGCAAGTACATAAGGTTCATTTAATTGGTGGTGGTAATAACACCTGTGGTTATGAGTTGGAAGGTAATGAATTCAGAGCTGCCGGGGAAAGGCCTGTCTGGATAGCTGATGTCCGTGAGGACTACATTCACGTTCAGAATTTCCAAAAGTTAACCAAACTGAAATTCAAAACTGAGCAACCTAAAGTCATCCTGGACGGCCTGGAATGGCAAAGCAGTATCTCCGGTCAAGCAGAACATGATCTGACCCTTAGGCTGAGTACTGAGCTATGCAAAGACAGTTATGGTACTGAATATGAATATCGAGCAGAGATGATTCTGGATGGGAAGTCGCATTCAGGATGCGCACGAAGGGGTAATCTGGATCTCTTAACGCTGCCTGGAATCTATAAAGGTGAGATGCCTGTCATGGAAGGGGTTAAGCGTTCCATGACAATGGCACTTACCGCAACGGGCGAGGTAAGGATTATACAGGATTATCATAATGATCAACCTGTCATTATTCACAAAGGCACCTGGCAGCGTTTACCTAAGAAAAAACTGCTTATTTATCTGAGTAACGTAACGGGTACTCAAGAGGGAGAAGCCTTGATTTTGCAACGTAACAAGCGCGGCGCATTGGAATTAAAAGGCTTCAGTGCTATTTATGGCGGTAAAGGTTTACAGTTCTACCGCATTGGATTTGTCTCTGCCATAACTGAGTCAAATTAAGCATCGATTTGTTGCAGCAACAGATCTTTGGCCTGATTAATTTTGGCGGCAAGGTAATCGCTACCGCCTCTGTCCGGATGGTTTTTTTGCATCAGGCGACGGTGTGCATCGATAATTTCTTCGCGAGAAGCCCCGGACTGAAGACCGAGAATTTCATAGGCCTCCTGAATCGATATTGACCCGCTGGAATCAGAGCTTGGTTGATAATCCTCAGGGTCATCCTGACGCCAACTATCACCAAAACGTTTGTCCAGATAGGCTTCCAGCAATCGTGCAGAGTCGCTGTCATTTTCCCTGCAGTATTTCAGTAATTCGATGAACTGAGTTTCGGACAGATCCCCTAATACATTTCCCGCTAAAGGGCCTTCTGTCACTTTGCCGTACATAACGCCTGAATCATGATCCAGCTGCATCGCAATGATCCTGGTTTTTACCTCTGACTGGTTGCCGCTCGATTTACGGGATTGCTTGCGGTATTTATAGGCTTGTCCAATAAAGGGTAGGAGTCTCAGAAACAGGGGAAACAGTTTTTGAGCGAAGGGTAGTAAACCTGCTGCTATAGCGGCTATCCAGTGTAACCGGCCTGTAAAGGCCATTAGAAGAACAAATAAAGAAACAACCATCAGTACAATCAGGATAACTGCTTTTACCCGCTTTTTTGGAGAGAGGGAACGAATCCAAAGAAGGACCAAAAATCCTAAAACGGCGAGCAGCAAGAGGCTGACAGGGTTCACTATATCTCCTTGTTTTTACTTCAATTGTTCCAATAGGTGCGATACGGCCTGGTCTTTACCTTTACTGAAATGCTGAAGGGCTTTTTTCCCCCCGGCTGCATAGACCGCAACAGCTGTAAGAAGTTGCCTTAACAGATCGGCACTTCGAGTATTGAATGCATGGTACGCGCCACCGGATAAGCGAGCAATCTCTTTCATTGCCCTTTTGGCGACCAGCTCATTACCTTCCTGAAAAATGAATACTGGCGTACTCATAAGTCCTAATTCGCCTGCTTGTTGACAGAGGTGGTCCAGACTTTCCTCCATACTATCGCCAATAAAAATTACAGCTTGTATCTTTCTGGTACGTGTTTCTGCCAAGGCAAGATCAAGTACTTTGGCAATTTGGGTGTGGCCGGGGGCGCAGGAAACGCCATTCATTATGTTTAATAGTTGATCAGACTGATTGAGCCAATCACTGGAAGTGAATTGATTAAAACCACGGAAGTAACAGAGTTTGAGTTGCAGACCACCCAATTTACCGGCTTCTATAAACATCTCATTTTGTAAGTGGCAAGCATGATCCCAGGCTAACTCTCTACTGGCGGTAGCATCTAAAGCAAACAAGATTCTGCCCATCCCCTGACTGGATATGGGAGCAGGGGCTTTATGCAGTTTGTCGATAAACGCATCAAGTTCCATGCTGGAAGAAAGTGTTAAATCTTTAGAGTTCTTAGCCATGAGTTATCCATTTCTTAATACACCAAACAGTATAGTTGTCAGCTGCGACAGAATGACGCTTTTGAGAGCAAGACACTGACATATTCTATAGGTTAAGATCGTTTGAAAAAGAACAGCGGAGTAAGTTCATGAAAAATTTCGTCATTGCAGGGGCGGCTATTGTTGCCGGAACTGCAGGCTATATGGTGCTTCAGCAGGGAGATAGCACGCCCGAAATTGCAACAGCGACAAACCCGGCTGTTGCGCTCTTAGAGAGTATTCCGGCTGATACCGTGTTATTTTCCGGTCAGCTTGAGCCATTCCCCTTAAAAAACTATCTGAAGAACACCACCTTTACTCAGGCGCAAATGCCTCCTGAACTTAGCTATGAACTGGAAAAAGATGGTAATCCGCAAGGTCTGTTCCTATCCAGTTTGATAGAGTCATATTTTACTGCCAGTCAATCCGGCGAAGCTTTTCAGAAAACCTTTGGTTTAAAAGATGAATTTATTGGCGCCTTTTATATGGTGGGTGCTTTACCAGTCCTGAAGTATCAGACATCGGACCCGCAGGCGATTTGGAAATTATTTGATAAAGCTGAACAAGACAGCGGTTTCACTCATCAGGCGAAACAGCTCAATGGACATGACTACAGAGCCTATAAACTTGAGCTGGAGAATGATCAGTCATTTGAACTTGTGGTATCCCAACAGGGAGATTGGGTCACCATTACTATTAACGGTAACTTGATCGGTACGGATGATCTCAAGCTGGCATTAGGCCTGGCTAAACCGGAAACATCTCTTCAAGCTTCTGGAAAAGTTCAGTCAATTCAATCACAACATAATTTCCTGCCAAACAGTATTGCTTATCTCGATCATCAGGAGCTGGCGACAGCTTTTACCAGTAAGGATGGTAATAACTTAGCCAGAATGATCAGCAATTTTGTTGGTGCTAAAGGCAAAACTAATGACCTTGAGCAGCTACGCAGTGCAGAGTGTCAGAAAGAGATGGCTGCAATTGCATCCAGTTGGCCTCGCACGGTTGTGGGTATGCGCGATATGCAAATCGATGAAAATCGTAGCTATGTTAAAGCATCCATGATTGTGGAAAGCAGCAACAGTGCATTGATGGGAGCTTTATCCACTATGCAGGGGTACCTGCCATCCTATCTGGATCAAACGCCTGTGTTCGGGTTTTGATTAGGCTTGGATGCGAATAAAATTAATCCTGCTTTGTCGACTATCTGGACCAGTGTTTTAAATACTGAATACAGTTGTTCCCCTCTGATGCAGATGCAAGCATCATTAAAGCAATCCAATCCTGCTGCTCTGGCAATGTTTACCGGTATGGTTCAAGGCGTTAAGGGTGTTGGTGTCGCCATGAACGATTTTTCTGTGGATATGAATGGGCCAGCGCCGGATATCAATGGCATTGATGCCTTATTGACTCTTTCTGCGGATAATCCTGAAGTTCTGTTCAATATGGCCAAAACTTTTGCTCCGAACCTGGCTTCAATTCAACTTCCTACAGATGGTTCACCTGTTGATCTTTCCGCATATATCCCGAACCCTAAAGCAGATCAGGTTCAGCCTATGCTGGCATTAAAAGGCCAGCATCTGGTGGTTTATACCGGAGAAAAATCGAAAGTAATGGCAGAGGCTTTAGAGAGTGAAATACCAAAAAATAATGGCGTAATGAGCCTGTCTGCGGACTACTCACGTTTGTTTACACCGCTGGTGCCGTTAATGGAGATGAACGCGACCCCTGAGGTTGCCGAGCAGTTTCA
>JASBRM010000244.1 GCA_030149405.1 Neptuniibacter sp.
TCGTCGTAAGTGACTTCCTGACAATGATGCAGATCGCTATGGAATACCTGCGTCATCTGATGGACAACATCCGGATCATCCAGTTCGATATTTGCCTCAAGATTCCAACGCAAATTCCAATGATCCAGGTTGCAGGAACCCATGCTTCCCCACTGATCCACGACCGACATCTTGGCATGCAGGAAGCGAGGCTGATACTCATAAATCCGTACACCTGCCTTCAATAAACGTCGGTAATACCGCTTTGAAGCATGGAAAACCCAGGGTTGGTCGGTGTAAGGCCCGGCAATGATAAGGCGTACATCTATACCTCTTTGCGCGGCCCTTCTTAAAGCATAGCGCATCGAAAATGAGGGCAGAAAATAAGCCGTCATCAGCCAGATTTTATCTTCTGCGTTATTCACCCGATTTAAAAAGCTGGCTTTTATATCCTGCTGGTAAAACCCCTGCACTGTCCTTACCCGAATCCGGGTATCACCTTTCTTCTCCAGAGTTCCCCCTGAAGAAAGAACCTGAGCGGTGCAGCGCTGCCATAACTGGTTGTACATATTGACCAGATCCGTCACAACCGGACCTTTGATCCGGGCCATCAGCTCATGCCATGGACAACCTTGTTCTTCCGATAACCAGTATACATCGCTTAATCCTGTACCTCCGATGAACGCCACCTTCTGATCGATAACCAATAGCTTGCGATGATCCCGGGCCAGGTTACGTGTGAACTTACTTAAGTGGAGAGGGTTATAGACAACAATTTCGACGCCTGCTTCTTCAAGCCTGGCGCGGTCTGAACGAGAAAATCTATAGGAACCATAGCCATCAATGATCAGTTTGACCATGACCCCACGCTTGGCGGCATCGATCAGTTCTTCCATGAACTTTCCGGCTACAACACCGGACGTTACAAAGTAAAACTCTAATAGAAGGCTGTATCTGGCTTTACGAATCTCTTCCAACATAACCGGGAAAAAATTCTCGCCATCTACCATCAGTTCAAACTGATTTCCGTCTCGCCAGGGAAATTGCTTTCGCATGTTCTGTACCAGGCAAAGCCTTACTGGTACTCGCCATAAAGCCTTGCATATAAGCCATTACTATTGATCAATTCTTCATGACCACCCTGCTCACATATTTTGCCATCTTCAAATACGTAAACATGGTCTGCCTGTTTGACCGCACTAAGCCTGTGAGCAACGATGATAGTGGTCCGGTCTTTCAGGAATTCCTGAAGAGCCTGATGCAACTGTTGCTCAGTTTCTGTATCCAGTGCCGAGGTCGCTTCATCCAGAATTACCACCTGAGGGTCACTCAATACCATTCTAGCAACGGCCAGACGCTGGCGTTGACCGCCAGAGAGACGAATCCCCTGACGACCGACCACAGTATCCAGACCTTCTTCCTGCTCTTTAATGAAATCAGCCAACTGGGCAACCTTAAGTGCCTGCCAAAGCTGTAGATCATCAAATTCACGCCCCATCATCAGATTGCTACGGACAGTGCCCTTAAACAACGCGGGGTGTTGCAATACGGTTTCAACATGGTCTCTGATACAGGATAAGCCTATTTTTTTCACTGAAACGTCATCAAAATAGATCTCGCCGGTCTCTGCCGGGTATAAACCCAACAACACCTGAACCAGAGTTGACTTACCGCCACCACTGGCACCCACCAAAGCGATTTTCTGTCCAGCCGGGATATCCAGAGAAACGCCTTTGAGCACTTCCTGACCAGCACCGTATGCAAAATGAATATCCTCAAGACGAACAGAAACAGTTTTCTTTCCTGAAAACGGGTTTACCTCATGGGGGTATTGGGGCTCTTCCCGAACATCCATCAAGCTGTTAATACGATTAAGCGCGGCTTTTGCACCAAACCAGCTGTATTGAATACCCAGAATTTCCTGTACAGGGCCCATCATGAACCAGAGGTACCCAAATACGGCCATCATTTCGCCAATCGAAAGGTCAGAGAACACCACCATCAACATCGACAGGGCTCTAAAGAGGTCAACGCCGACCATAAAAATCATAAAGCTGAAGCGGTTTGCAGCATCGCTTTTCCACTCAAAGGCAGTTGAACGATCTCTAACATCTCTGGCACTGTCGACTAGGCGTGAAAGGTAATGTTGTTCGCGATTGCTGGCTCTGATCTGCTGAATCCCATCCAGAGTCTCACTTAAAGCGGCCTGAAACAGCTCAAAGGCTTTGTTCTCTTTGCCTTTTAACTGTTTCACCTGTTTCGCCACAACCGTTGTGAAGTAGATCACCACCGGGTTGAGAAATAGGATAAATAACGCCAGTTGCCAATGCATCCACAGAAGAATAATCGCAGTACCTGTGATGGAAAGCGCTGCGATGAGCAATCTACTCAGAGAACTACCCAGAAAACGATCAACCGTATCCAGATCTGTTACAAAGTGTGAGGCGACCGTACCGCTACCCATAGTCTCATACTCAGCCATGGAAATTTTGCTCAAACGCTCCAGTAAGCCTTTGCGGATTCTGTAGGTCACATCTTTAGAAATAATGGTGAACTGCCTGGCCTGCCATACATTCAATAAAAGCGAAAAAACACGCAGAATTATCGTGATTAATAAAATCGCCGAAATATAGAGCACCGGGCCATGCCAAGTGTCAGGAAAGAAGGGGTTTAGGGTTTCAACAATAAAACCCGGCTGATCCAATAAAACCTCATCCACCAGCAGAGGCATAAACAGAGGTAGAGGCACAGAAGCCAGTGCAGCAGCAAACGCGATGATGTTGGCTTTGATCAGCTCGTGCTTATGCTCCAGGGCAACGTTAAATATGTACTTCCAGCTGTATTTCATAACGCTCGTCAAATTCAATATATAAGCTGATTATACGCAGATCAGCATCGAATAGACGTAAAAAAGCCCGCACAAAGCGGGCTTTAATTTAAGTATGAGGTCTTACGCTTGTAGCATCGCGTATAGCTCATCCTTTAACTTAAGGCGTTTAATCTTCGCTTCTTCTTCAGTGCGGGTACATACTGGCTCAATTTCAGCTTCCATTTTTTCCACTGTTTTAGTGACTTGATGATACTCATCAAACAGGCGGGAAAAACGTGCATCCTGCATTTTCATTTCATGGATGCGTTCGCGGTGCTCTGGAAATTCATGAATAAGATCATGATGTTCGTTAATCATTTTGTACCCCTTAATATGTCCTCTTTTTCTCTGGTTTCAGTCTCCTCCTGAGACAAAAAGAAAACATTGACGAGCGTCAAATGCAGATGATCCACAATAAGAAATTACTGCTGAACAGGGATAAATGAAGATACGAATTCTTGAGGAATCTAAGATGCGTCAAATACTCAGTTATGAGTTTCTGACAGGCGCTTATAAAGCTTTAAGAGAGAGTAAGATCAGCGGGATGAACCAGCAGCCGTCATATGTCGACTGGCTTCTTCCTGCACCATCACATTGGGTGAATCTGCCAGATAAGAATAGGCTTCGAGCTTATCAATAATATCAATTTGACCGATTTTTTCGGTACCGTATTTTTTCATGATTGCGATTCGGATGGCACGTCTTTCAACACAGTCACTAAACAGCTTATCAGCATCGAAGTTTTTAAGTTCAACTCCATAAGCAATCTCCTGGCAATCATTAGCTGAAACAACCTGCTGTTGAATCGCCTGGATCACATCGGCATCTTCCGCCATTAAGGCAGAACTTCCAGACAACAAAATTAGACCTAGAATTGTTTTAGCTTGTCTGATGAACATGTTTGTTGCCCAGTTTCCCTTTAAGCCTGCCTAGCCAGGTACAAGAATTTTCTTATAAAAGCATGAATTAACACTGTCCCTAGTCACTAAACCTAGCTTAATTGTCCGCCGGATCGTCCTGTCTGGCATAGTTCTGAATAATCAGGATACGACGCACAGTATTATTAATTGCGCGGAGTTTTACAATAGAAACGATCAAGATTTAAGCAGATTACTTATCCGCCTTCGATCCACCCATACACTTAGGTGAAGGAGCCACTTGGCCTGCTCGTTCTTGCCACTCTTCAGGTGTAAACAGATGCAAGGACAAAGCATGAATAGGGTTCTGCATTTCATTGCTGAGCAGACCATAAATCGTCTGATGGCGTTGCACCAAACGTTTACCACCAAAACCTTCTGATACCAGAGTCACTTTGAAGTGTGTGTCCATTGCAGGGCCGGAATGCATATGGCTTTCGTTTTCAATATGCAGATGTATAACGTCTAAACCTTCCCGCAGTTTACTCTCGATTACATTTTCGATGGTCATTATCTATTTATCCGTTTTGTCTTTCTCTGCTTTATCAATCGCAAGCTCAAGGAAATGCTTGTGAATTTTACGCGTAATGAACGCGACAAGGCCAATCACTACAGGAACAGAAATACCCAGTACCAGATCCTTATTCACATCCACACCTGTATTGTACAGTGCTTCGAGTAGATATTTGATCAAACCAATTGTGTAGTAACTGATGGCTGCAACAGAGAGCCCTTCAACCGTGTGCTGCATCATCAGTTGCACTTTGGAGCGTTTATCCATGGAAGCCAGCAGTTCCTGGTTCTGGGATTGGATAGAAAGCTCAACTCGGGTTCTCATCATATCGGCTACCCGGTCAATCCTTCGCGACAAGTCTTCTAAACGTTTACTGATGGCTTCACAGGTGCGTACTGCCGGTGTAAGACGACGTGTCATAAACTCAGTAACAGTTAGGTGGCCAGATACCTCATCTTCGCGAAGCTCTTCCAGACGTTTTATCACTAGATCGTGGTACGCATATGTGGCACTGAACCGAAAGGTTGCCCGGGCGCGACAATCCTCAACCCAGGACGCCATATCCGTCAATTCACCCAGCAATTCGGTTTCATCAACATCAGCACTGTGGGCAAGATGGTCTGTTATGTCCGCCAACTTCTGATCCATCTTTGCCAAAGTCGGGTTTATTTCCCTTGCTACAGGCAAAGACAGTAAAGCCATCAATCGATAGGTTTCTATCTCCATCAAACGCTGGGTTAATCGGCCAAGCTGGCTGTCACTCATCTGTTTGTTGTAGACCAGAATTCGGCCAAAACCGTCACTGTGCACCTGAAAGGTTGTCCAGACTCTGGCATCTCCATCCTGAGGACTGCTTCCCACCAAACGCATGCCTTCGAAGAATCGTTTAACCAGCGGCAGATTCAGCTCATGGCTTTGTCTTGCATCCTCAATACCGACATGAAATGCGGAGATAACCGTACCTGGAATATTTTTTAACCATTCCAGTGGCACCGGAGTGAGCCCTGTCACTTCAAAGGGGTTACCACCCTGCTCGATATCAGTATTGATAAAGGTATAAGTCGCGAACTCCATATGTTTCTCACGCCGAACTCGTAATTTACCAAAGTCCGCGTGATAACAGAGTTCATCATGTTCAGGAGGAGTGACTTCGAAGTGTTCGTAGAGTTCTTTTAAATGCTCAAACTGCTGCACACTTTCTTCAGGTGAGCACATAACCGCCAGATGAGTAACACGAGCCGGACTTGGAATAATCTGGAATGGCCTGGAATGCAGCTCACCATACAAGCGCTCACGCATTGGATGCATCTGCAAACCAAATGGATTATCGGTATGTCCCATCGATCTCTCTCCGTAAAATCTACTGCTTCAGTAAAGAACAAGTTCTGTTAGTAAGTTCCTTAGTACTCATCCAGCGCAGCCAGCATCAAAGGCTGCTCACTGAGGTCCAATGCAATGATCTGATGATGAACATCAAACCATTCCTGGAAACGTTCAAAGCTTAACTCATGGGGCCAATGGTCACCCAACTCATCCCAGGCAGAAAGTTCATTCTGGAATATCTTCATCCAACTGGCAGATAAAGCGGAGATAAAGTCGGCTTCATTTGCTACCTCATCAATAAGATAAACGGTGCCCTCTTTACGCTGTTCCTCAAGAGATAACTCCTGATGAAGACCATCAGCATCTACATTCAATGCATTTGTCCATTCAGCAAAAGGTTGCTTTGGCAGCACAACAAACGCTGAGCGGTTGAGGAGTTTCATAATTTTTACCCTTTGCTTTAAGCTATAATCCGATGCCGGTTGGAACTGCTAAAAAAGAGGCAGTGTACACGTTAAAATCGTAAAACTTTAGTCTATATCAGATATTTAGCACCACTGGCAACCCAATTTAAGGCAACTTTTTGTAAGGCAGATTTGTGATCATACCTGTATTACCGTCACTCAATACCCGGGAGCAATGGATGGCTTTCTGCCGCAGGGAAACCGCCTATTGCTTTATCGAGTCCCCCGAGTGTCTGCTGGATTTTCAGTCTACTTTTCTGAAAATCACCCTGCTGCCTAAAGACACTCTGATTCAGGACAGTGTTAAATACAGTCTGGGATCAAGAAGCAGCATGGAACCCGTATGGCGCTTAATAAAAGCCTGTAACTGGGACCTGAGAACAATTATTGAAGGTATGCAGAAGATGGACTTCAGTAGTAACGTCCGGGATAACTCGCTGTTGAAAGTACACACAGACCTGTCTGCACGAAAGTTCTTCAGTCGAGAACGCTGTGTTGTAGCCCCTCAGACCATAGGCATTCTTGAACCACTCGCGGCAATACCTGAATTGTGGGACCAACATACACTCAACCGTATGATCAGCAATGGGCAATACAAAGCTCTGCAAAATGAAATGAAGGCCCTTCCGGGCACCAAGAACTCCGGAGGAATTCCCGCCCCGAGTAAAGATGAGATCTGCATGGTGTTGTTAGATCCCGTTGAGCAATGTATTGGGCAGGTACACAAGGGCCGCTTGCACATTTTCCGTGGCAAGCAACCCTATATCAGTCTGATTCCGGATCTGCAGTGGCCACAGCCAAGACTGAAGAAATAAGCTGATATCCAGATCTATTTCGGATCGTATGCACACCTAAAGCCAATCGAGCCATAGATGGAACGGCCACTGATGGGCGGTTTCACATTGCGGAAAGAGCTTCTGAGGTTATTAACATTTTCGTCCCAGGAACCACCCCGCACGACCTTCTGTCGCCCACTATCTGGCCCTTTTATGTCGCCATTCGCGTAACGCTCTAAGCCATCACGGGCATACCAGTTCATAGTCCACTCGCCCGCGTTACCGTGCATATCAAACAAACCATAGGCATTCGCCTGTCTGCTGCCTCTTGGCCAGGTGCGATCTTCACCACAACCATCGGGTTCATTAGGGACCGAGCCCATAGTCACGCCATCATCAAGAATCGCCTGTTTACAGCTGACCGCTTCACCCCATGGGTAACGACTCAGACTATTGGCACGGGCCGCCTTTTCCCACTCAGCTTCGTAAGGCAGGCGTCCCTCTTTCCAACTGCAATAATCCAGTGCTTCCTGCCAGTCAACACAGTTTGCTGGGTGTTCTCCCCGGCCTTCAGCACCCACATTACAGTACTTATTTCTTTGATGGTCTTTGGGCCGCTGACATTTTCCAGCTTCAATGCAGGCCATATATTCAGCGACTGATACCTCGTGACTGTCGATTAAAAATGCCGGCACCGAAACACTGATACCGCCTTGTTTACCCTCATCATTTTCACAAGCAGTATCACCATTCGAACAACCCATCTGAAAAGCGCCATCCTCAATCAGAACTTTCTCAGCAGCTATAACGCCAGTCGCAACAGTGCTACCCACTACAATGAATACCAATCCACCTAATTTCATCATCTCCCCTACCCCTTTTTTATTGATTTATGGAGTACTTTCTTATCCATGAAGAATAGAGTACGGTGCATGAAAATAGTTTCAGACGTCAGGCAATTAATTCATGAAATTAGCGACATTTTCTTTTGAAGGCAAAACCGCTGTAGGTCTCATTGAGAACGAAAGCGTTACCCCTAGCTGGCTGGATAATAGCCTTCCACAGGAGATGAAACTGTTCCTTGCCGCCGGACGTGAGGCCCAGCAACGTTTGCAGGCGCTTCAGGGAAAATCCGATATTCCGCTTGCGGATGTTACGTTGTTAGCCCCTGTTCTGAACCCTCAAAAGTTTCTTGGAGTTGGGCTTAATTACGCCGATCACATTGAAGAAACCGGACTTGAAACGCCCTCTTTCCCAACAATATTCAATAAGCAAAACAGCTGTATTATTGGTCCAGATGAATCCATACACCTGCCCAGTGTTTCTGAAAAACTGGATTATGAAGGTGAGCTCGCCCTGGTGATTGGAAAACAATGCCGGCACGTTCCAAAAGATAAAGCCGCAACTGTGATCGCAGGCTACACAATCGTTAATGATGTTTCAGTCCGTGACTGGCAGATTAAATCGCCTACCTGGACTCTGG
>JASBRM010000256.1 GCA_030149405.1 Neptuniibacter sp.
CAGGCATTTGATCTTGAAGCTTACAAAGCATTCCTGACAGAGATTGGCTACCTTCTGCCTGAAGGCGACGACTTCGAAGCATCCACAGCAAACGTTGATCCAGAAATGGCAACAATGGCGGGCCCACAGCTGGTAGTACCAGTGATGAACGCTCGTTTTGCTCTGAACGCTGCTAACGCACGTTGGGGTAGCTTCTACGATGCACTGTACGGCACTGATGCAGTTTCCGAAGAAGGCGGCGCTGAGAAAACTGGCGGTTACAACCCAGTACGTGGAGCGAAGGTAATCGAAGCAGCTCGCGAATTCCTGGATAAAGCGGCTCCGCTGGCTGCTGGCTCCCACAAAGATTCTACTGGTTACAGCATCGCTGATGGCAAACTGGCTGTAGCAATGAAAGATGGCAGCACTACAACACTGGCTGATGCTGAGAAGCTGGTTGGTTACAACGGTGAACAGTCTGCTCCGGAATCAATCCTTTTCGCTAACAACGGCCTGCACTTTGAAGTTCAGGTAGACCGTGACAGCCAGATCGGTAAAGACGATGCTGCAGGCATCAAAGATATCGTAATGGAAGCAGCTCTGACTGCGATCATGGACTGTGAAGATTCTGTTGCTGCAGTAGATGGCGATGACAAAGTAGTTATCTACCGCAACTGGTTGGGTTTGATGAAAGGCGACCTGACTGAAGAAGTTAATAAAGGCGGCAAGACTTTCACTCGTTCTATCAATGGCGACCGTGAATTTACTGCTCTGGACGGTTCTTCTCTGGCCCTTAAAGGCCGCAGCCTGATGTTCGTTCGTAACGTAGGTCACCTGATGACTAACGAAGCGATTCTGGACAAAGAGGGTAACGAAGTACCAGAAGGCATCATGGACGGCATGGTGACTACCCTGATCTCTATCCACGACATCAAGGGTAACGGCAAGTACAGCAACACTGTTACTGGCTCTACTTACATCGTTAAGCCAAAGATGCACGGTCCAGAAGAAGTAGCATTTGCTAACGAACTGTTCGGCCGCATCGAAGATGTACTGGGGCTGGAACGCTTCACCATGAAGATGGGTATCATGGATGAAGAGCGCCGCACTACAGTTAACCTGAAAGAGTGTATCCGCGCAGCGAAAGAGCGTGTTGTATTCATCAACACTGGCTTCCTGGACCGTACGGGTGACGAGATCCACACTTCTATGGAAGCAGGCCCAATGATCCGCAAAGGTGACATGAAAGCGGCTTCTTGGATCGGCGCTTACGAAAACTGGAACGTAGATAACGGTCTGCTGTGTGGTCTGCAGGGTAAAGCACAGATCGGTAAAGGTATGTGGCCAATCCCAGATCAGATGGCAAACATGCTGGAAGCTAAGATCGGCCACCCAATGTCTGGTGCTAACACTGCATGGGTTCCATCTCCAACAGCTGCTGTACTGCACGCAACTCACTACCATCAGGTAGACGTTTTTGCGCGCCAGGACGAACTGAAAGCACGTGACCGTGCGAATCTGGACGACATCCTGACTGTACCGGTTGAAGCAAACCCAAGCTGGTCTGCTGAAGAGATTCAGGAAGAGCTGGATAACAACGCACAGGGCATCCTGGGTTACGTTGTTCGCTGGATCGACCAGGGCGTTGGTTGCTCCAAAGTGCCTGACATCAACGATGTAGGTCTGATGGAAGACCGTGCGACTCTGCGTATCTCTAGCCAGCACATTGCTAACTGGTTGCGTCACGGCATCTGCTCTGAAGAGCAGGTAATGGAAACGCTTAAGCGCATGGCTGCTGTAGTAGATCGTCAGAACGAAAACGATCCTCTGTACCGCCCAATGGCTGGCAACTTTGAAGACAGCGTAGCTTTCGCAGCAGCATGTGAGCTGGTAATCGAAGGCTGTGTACAGCCAAACGGTTACACAGAGCCTGTTCTGCACCGTCGCCGTATCGAAGCTAAAGCTAAGTTTGGTGCTTAAGAATCAGACATCTGATTAAACACTAGCAACGTAAAAAGCCGTGTACCTTAGGGGACACGGCTTTTTTGTTTCAGGTACACTGAATACCTCAATTCTTTATCAAATATTGATATGACTCACGCCGAGCAACTAGCAAACTTTATTCTCAAACATCCAAAACTGGTCGTTTTAACCGGCGCTGGTGTGAGTACCGATTCCGGCATTCCTGCTTATCGTGATCAAAAGGGTAACTGGATGCACTCTGCACCCGTTCAGCATAAAGAGTACATGGAAAGTTACTATGCCCGACAACGCTTTTGGGCCCGCAGTCTGATCGGCTGGCCTTTAATTCGTGATGCACAACCCAGTGATGCCCACTACGCTTTGGCTGAACTTGAAAAGCTTGGGTATATTAAATTGCTCATCACACAAAATGTTGACCGCCTCCATCAACGTTCAGGCAGTCAAAAAGTGATCGATCTGCATGGCCGTTCTGATCGCGTTAAGTGCATGAGTTGTAACCGCGACTATGATCGCCGCCCACTTCATGATTTATCTGCAGAGATGAACCCTCAGTTTGAAATCAGGGAAGCTATGGCCCGCCCGGATGGCGATGCAGCTCTGGAGACTGAAGCTTTCAAAGATTTCAATGTTCCAGATTGTGATGAGTGTGGAGGAATATTAAAGCCTGATGTTGTCTACTTTGGCGACAATGTGCCTAAAGAATCTGTTTTCGAAGCACTGGATGCGCTAGAACAAGCGGATGCCCTACTCACGGTAGGTACTTCTCTGATGGTTTACTCTGGATACAGATTCTGCAAAAGAGCCCATGAGTGGAAAAAACCAGTCTGTGCCTTGAATTTAGGTGTAACCCGGGCGGACCCAATTTTAGATTTAAAGCTAGATGCCCCCATTAAAGAGACACTGGAAGAAGCTGTACAGCTTCTGAAAGGAAGCTCTTAGGCAGGAACGGCAAGATCAAAATCAGATTCAGCCAGGTGCTCTTGCATCACTTTTCTTGCGGCACAAACACACTTACCACACTGTTTACCCACCGCTAGCTCTTTATTCAAATCACGAACAGAACGCGCTCCCTGATCAACAGCATGACGGACATCGCTACAGGTAATGTTTTCACAGATACATACAAACATCAGACTCACCCGCCTAAATAAAACTGGTAATGATAATAATTATCATAAGCTGGATTTTCAAGATAAAAAATGCGAATCTTGTTGAAAATTATTCTCATTGGACAAATGAGTTTGAATGCTGTTCATTATTCACAGGAAGCAGCTTCGAATAACCAACTGATTTCATTGGTTATTTTATATGCGAGCCCTTTTAAGATGGCTTAGTTGATACCGGGTATGCTTAACAATAATGAGAACCCAACTCATTAATTTTTTCAACCATATGTTTTTAAAGGTTTTTTTGATTTACAGAACTATATAACCTAGACTTTTTCCACTTCAATTCAGCTGGGCGACAAGATTCAAAGGAGATCTCCCATGCAAGGCGATAAACAAGTTATCAGCTACCTGAACAAGGTACTGACCAGTGAGCTGACCTCAATCAACCAGTTTTTCCTGCATGCTCGTATGTATAAAAACTGGGGATTGGATGAGTTGAACAGTAAGGCTTACAAAAAATCGATCAAGGATATGAAGCAGGCCGACGACCTGATCGAGCGCATTCTATTTCTTGAGGGGCTGCCGAACCTTCAACAATTAGGCCGTCTACGTATTGGTGAGCACACTGAAGAGATGCTGCAATGTGATATGGATTTCCAACTAGAGCAACTCACAGTACTTCGCGAAGCCATTGCTTACTGTGAAACTGCCAGTGATTATGTCAGTCGAGAGCTACTCGAAGATATTCTTGAATACGAAGAAGAGCATGTTGATTGGATCGAAACTCAGCAGTACCTGATCAGCAATACCGGTATTGAAAACTACCTGCAATCCCAAATGTAAGCGGAGAAGAATATTATGAAAGGCAACCAACGCGTAATTGATGCCCTGAACGGCCTGCTTGCAATGGAGCTGGCAGCAATGGACCAGTACTTCATCCACTCCCGTATGTACGATGACTGGGGTCTGCACAAGCTATTTGAGCGTATTGATCATGAATTTGATGATGAAAAAGGACACGCTGCGGCACTGATCGAACGCATGCTGTTTTTGGAGGGCACTCCAGATATGACCAAACGAGACGGTTTCAAAGTCGGTACCGATGTACCTTCAATGCTGGAATCTGATCTACGTGTCGAATATGAAGTGGATAAAAAGCTGAAAGATGCCATCAAAGTCTGTGAAGAAGAGCAAGATTACGTCAGCCGCGAGATTCTGGAAAAGCTTCTGGATGATACTGAGGTCGACCACGCTTATTGGCTGGAAAAACAGCTAGGTCTGATTAAGAAAATCGGCCTTCCCAATTATCTTCAATCCCAGATGGGTGCGTAAGCTTCCCACATTCTTAAAAGGCGCTAGCAACAGCGCCTTTTTATTGCCTCCCCTTCTATCCATCAATTACGGTAAAATTATGTTTTAGACTTTGGAGAGCATCTCAATGGCCAACCGCGCATGTGCCCGTCATATTCTGGTGAAAACCCGGGATCAGGCAGAAAAGCTAAAGAAACAACTCAAACGGGGTGCAGATTTTGGCAAACTCGCCAAAAAGCACTCCCTCTGCCCTTCTGGAAAGCGAGGCGGCGATCTGGGTGAATTCAGACGTGGAGAGATGGTCAAGCCGTTCGATGATGTGGTATTCAAAAAACCAGAACTGGTTGTTCACGGTCCTGTTAAAACCAAATTTGGTTGGCACCTGATTGAAACGATTTACCGAAACTAATCACAATACATCAAGCAAAAAAAGCGGCCCAAAAGGACCGCCACATAAGAACCCAACGGGGTTTTATCACAAGTACATCGCTAGAGAGTAGCCACTGTTTTAGTCTTCGCTCAGGAAGCCCAACAGGTGCAACAAGCTGGTAAACAGGTTATAGATTGAAATGTAGAGCGAGACTGTAGCCATGATGTAGTTTGTCTCGCCACCATGGATAATGTTGCTGGTCTCGTAAAGGATAAAGCCCGACATCAGCAGAACACACATCGCCGAAACTGCCAATGCCAGAGCTGGAATCTCAAAGAATATCGCTCCCAGGCTTGCTACAAAGGCAAGCAGCATTCCCACCATCAGGAAACCACCCATAAAGCTAAAACTCTTACGAGTAGTCAGCACGTAAGCTGACAAGCCCAGGAAGATAATACCGGTCATACCCATGGCATTCATGACGATGGTGCCACCACCCGGCATAGACAGGTAATAACCAACTATGGGCCCCAGGGTGTAACCCATAAAACCCGTTAATGCGAAAATTGAAGGCAGTCCCCAAACGCTGTTACGCAACTTTGCGGTTAGGAAATACAAACCAAAAAAACCAACCAGGGAGATAATCACGCCTGGATGAGGCAACTGCAGAACTAAAGACACGCCAGCAGTGATTGCACTGAAAATCAACGTCATAGACAACAGTGCATAGGTATTTCGTAAAACTTTATTTTGCTCCAGAGCAGAAGCTTGGCTCTGTGCAACTGAGCTGTTAATTGATGTTTGCATTACATATCTCCTGTAACACTGTCTTGAAAGAAAATTCTTCCAACCGTATGAGAATGCAATCTACCAGCTTCAAAAACCAATAAAACTCGATTATTCTTCATTTATTCATCATTTTTATCGAAGAGTATTATGAACTATAAACATCTTCATTATTTCTGGATGGTGGCAAAAGAAGGCAGCATAGCCGCCGCTGCAGAGCGCCTGAACGTGACCCCCCATACCATCAGTGCACAGTTAGGGTTACTCGATGATTACTTTGGCTGTTCACTTTTTACCAAAGTGGGCAGAAAGTTAGAACTCACTGAAACCGGACATATGGCTCTGAGTTACGCCAGTGATATTTTTTCACTGGGCAGTGAGCTGGAAGAGCGTGTCCGTAATCTGGATAAGATTCGACCTCTGGTGTTTAAAGTCGGCGTAGTTGACGTTGTCCCTAAGTCCATTGCTTATCATCTGCTATCTCCGGCCATGGATGATATTAAACATATGCGCATGATCTGCCATGAAGGCGACATCAATGAGCTCATGGCACAGTTAGCATTGCACCGCCTGGATCTTGTCATTTCCGAGTCCCCTATTCCTTCAGATGTCAGTATTAATGGTTACAGCCATAGTCTCGGTAGCTGCGGAAGCAGTTTCATGGCGCACCCAGATGTTGTTGCTGAACTAAAAGGAGACTTCCCTGACAACCTCAATGGTTCACCTATGCTTCTACCTGGAGAGAACACAATGGTGCGCAGACAGTTATTGCAGTGGTGCAATAAAAACAAAATACATCCAAGAGTTGTTGGTGAATTCGATGATAGTGCCTTGATGAAGGCATTCGCCCATGCTGGAAAAGGCATCATGGTTCTTCCAACCCCGATTAGGGATGAAGTCTCTTCCCAATTGGGTCTTGAGTTAATTGGCGAAACAAAAGAGATCAATAACAACTATTACGCCATCTCAATCGAAAGAAAGATTTCCCATACCGCTGTCGAAAAAATCACAACGGCCGCAAGAAACTGGTTAGGTGAATCAGATTAAGCGCTCTCAATACCAAAGAACACGTTTTATTAGTCCGTTTTATAATAAATTAGTGCTCCATTGATTTAGATTATTAGCTATATTTATTCAGAAGCTGATACTAAGAAATCATCCAAATTTCGGCAGGGACGTCTCAACAACAGACAATCAGAAGGTAGTCGATGTATATTTGCCTAAATGATCTAAGTGAACTCTACGAAGCCGTTAATAGCTGTCCATTAGGTGATGATGAGTATTGGCTCATGCTCATAGCAGATCGTCATACAGATCAGCTGGATGAAATAGTTTCTCACCTTTCAGAGACCTCTGTCCGCTTCTACGGAGCTCTTTTTCCGGGTTTAGTTGTTGATAAGCGTACGTTTTATCAGGGAGTAATTCTTCGTAAAATCACCTGTAAATCACCACCTGTGATTTTACCGATGCCGGCATCGCCTGAAGAGGTTGTAAAAAACCTTCCGTTACATACTGAGCTCGCCCCAGAAGGGGAGACCTGCTTAACCTTTGTTGACTGTCTATCTGAAGAAATCGACGTTTTATTAACCAGTCTCTATGACCGCTTTAGCAACCATTGCAGCTACTTCGGTGCCGGTGCTGGACGACACGACCTTGCAGATTGCCACTGTATATTTGATGCAAGCGGGCTCTATTCCAAGTCAGCTTTAGTGGCCATCATTAATCAACCCAGTCAATGTCATGCGCGACATGGCTGGGCGAGGCATTCAGGGCCTATAGTTGCCAGCAGAACTACCAACAATATCCTTCATGAACTTGACTGGGAGTTGGCTGAAACTGCTTATAGAAACACCCTGCCTGAAAACCTTAAAAATACACCTCCAGAACTGTTCTACCGAGATGTAACCCCCAGATACCCTTTTGCCGTTGAATACCCGGGTTCTGAGGATGTCGTTCGCGACCCTATATCAATCTGTAATAATGGTGATGTAGTGTTTTTATCTGACATACCTCAAGGCGCTCTGATGTATCTGGTAGAAGGCACTCCCGACAGTCTTATAACCGCAGCTAAAGAAGCCGTCGAACTCTCTATCCAAGAAAACACAGAAAGCCTACTGGTCTGCGACTGCCTCTCAAGAACCATTGCACTAGACAGTCAATTCCCAGCTGAACTTCGCGCTGTTTATGACGAAGTAAATGCAATGAAGGCAGGCCTTACCGTTGAAGGTGTTATCGCACTAGGGGAAATTGCCTCCAATGGTGATCAGCAAGTGAATTTCTTCAATAAAACTTTCGGAATCTGCTGTTTTAATGAATGATCAAACAAACAATCTCATAGCAGATATTCAGAGAATGTTTGAGCTTTCCCTTGCTCTGGGAAACAGCCTTGACCCAAAAAAAGTATGCGACGACTTTTCAAGCTCATTGTTGCGACTGGTAAATTTGAATTTTATCGGCATCTGGGTAAAACCATTCGTACCCTCTGAAGATAGTGAAATCCGCGAGCTCTATTTTGCTTACCCCAGCAGTCGTACTAAAGAAACAAAATTAACCGCCACCCATCCAGCTCTCTATGTACCAGAAGGCGAAGATTTTATTTCTTATAACCTCGATGAAAGTGAAAATACGCAGTGCATTATTGAAACATTAGAATCTGGGCAATGTGCTGTATTCAGACTGGGTACCATAGGGTTTGTTCGCCTCCTCAAAGGGTCCGCAGAGTTCTCAAAGAAAGAGCTCAGACAGCTTCGACCTATAATAAATAAATTATCGATTTCTCTTGAGGGAGCTATTTCGCATCAGCTCCTGCAAAAGCAACAGGCTTTTTTACAATCTCTCGTTCATTCAATTCCCGACCTCATCTGGCTAAAAGATGTTGAAGGCCACTATCTGGCTTGCAATAACAAATTCGAAGATTTCTTTGGTGCGAAAGAGCAGGATATTGTTAATAAAACAGACTTTGATTTTGTTGATGAAGAGTTAGCTAAGTTTTTCAGGGAAAACGATAAAAAAGCGATTGAGGCAGATGGGCCGCGAACCAATCAAGAGTGGATCACTTTTGCCAATGACAACCGTGAAGCCCTACTGGAAACCATCAAGACCCCCTTAAAAGATAAAGAAGGTGAAGTCATTGGGGTATTAGGTGTAGGGCATGACATCACAGCGCTTCATCAGGCTCAACAACAGCTAAAACTCTCTGCCAGTGTGTTTGAACATGCCACGGAAGGCATCATGATTACCGATGCTTCAGGGGTCATAATAGACGTCAATAATGCGTTCACTAAACTCACTGGCTTTACCAAAGAGGAAGCGGTTGGAAATAAACCTAACATCCTCAAATCCGGTTACCATTCAGACGCTTTCTTTGCAGCATTATGGGAAAGCATTAACAGTGAAGGTTTATGGCGCGGTGAAGTCAGAAACCGCAATAAAGCTGGTGAGATTTTCACTGAGCTACTCAATGTTGCAGCGGTAAAAAATGACCAGAACGAAATAACCCACTTTGTCAGTATTTTCTCGGACATTACCCAGCTGAAAGAACATCAGTATGAGTTAGAGCATATGGCTCACTATGACTCCTTAACTCAACTGCCAAATCGTGTCTTACTCTCTGATCGCCTGCAAACTGCGATAAGCGAATGTGTCCATGCAAAGCACTTGCTTGGTGTGGCTTATCTGGACCTTGATGACTTCAAACCTATAAACGACCGTTACGGACATGACGTCGGGGACCTGCTTCTTATTGATGTATCTAAAAGGCTTTTGGATACGCTTGGGGAGGAATGCGAAGTAGCCCGCCTGGGAGGGGATGAGTTTGTTATCTTACTCCCGAAACTGGAGCATATAACCCAGTGCGAAGTAGTCCTGAGTAACACAATCACAGAACTCTCTAAACCTTTTATCATCAACGGCCACCTGCTGAGTTTGTCAGCCAGTATAGGCGCCACTCTTTTCCCTGATGATAAATCCGATGCGGACACATTAATCCGCCATGCTGACCAGGCGATGTATACTGCGAAGCAGTCCGGTAGAAACCAATATCACTTCTTTGATCCGGAAATGGACCGGATTACGCAGAATCAACAGAAAGCCCAATGGGAGATCCGTGAAGCCCTTCACGAACAAGAGTTCATCCTTTTTTATCAACCGAAAGTGAACCTTAAAACAGGTAAGGTGGTTGGTATGGAAGCCTTGATCCGATGGAACCACCCTACCCGACAATTACTCCCTCCAGATAGTTTTCTACCGCAGATAACAGATCCAAATCTGGCAGCAGATTTGGGCGAATGGGTGTTAAAAGAAGCGGTAAAACAGCTCCGCGTATGGCGTTCAGCCGGCATGGATTTATCCATCAGCATCAATATCTCCGCAGAGCATCTTCA
>JASBRM010000261.1 GCA_030149405.1 Neptuniibacter sp.
AGGGATTAAATATATATTAATTATTAAATAATAATCCTAATCGTATGACTATCAAACGATGCGTTCGATTATCAAACGGGTATTTTTTTTGTATATTCAAGAGAACAATTTGTTACTTATAAAACATGAGGTTATGCTTAAACATCCTTAGGATTAGGAAATAAGTTTAAGAAGATTAAATACAAAGTAGTATTTCAATATACTATCCTTTAAATAGCCTGAAACACTTGTACCCAAGTAAGATCAATGACGGTGACGGGCTGAAGTCTTGCACCCACTCACGCAAACGAAAGGAGCATTGCGGGAAGTTATTTACTTGAATGGATTGTCAGAGTTAGGATCCATGATTAAGTTAAATCTTCAATTATGAATTCAAATTAATCAGGGCTACGGCTTCTCTTTTGAAGTAGTAATCGATGGCCTAAAAAAACAATAAAAATAAGAACGAGAGAACAAAGTGGCAAGAAGTCATAATAAATATGCTGCAAACTTCACAAATCCTGCAGTCTTTTCTCAGAAGGAAATAGACAAAGCATGGGACAGTTTTTTATGCGGAACTGAAAAATCAGAACCAATAAAGGTCCGCGGGAGCATTATTAATTCATGGGAACGATGCCAATCAAGTGGTGTTGACCCCAATATTAAGATTGCTCCTATGGTTGCATCTGATGACTCCCTAGGATTAACAAGATTGCAGAATCGGGACTTACTTGACTGTTCTCAGTCCACAATCGAACAAGCGAAAGTACTCCTTAACGATTTAGAAACAGTTCTATTCATTACCGACAGAAATGCTGTAAACATTGAGATTGTTGGTGATCCACGAACTTTGGAAAGTGCCAGAGATATTAGTTTACTTCCCGGTAGTGGCTGGACAGAAGTAATCTCTGGTTCGAATGCCGTAGGCACTGCAATTGAATCTAATTTGCCTACCCAAGTACACGGCCATGAACATTTCTGTGAAGGCTTTAAACCATGGAGTTGTACTGCAGCATGCATCTATGATCCATATGACAAACAAAGAATTGGCGTAATAGACATTTCAGGATTGTCAGATAGTTTCGACCGTTTTCACCTACCCCTTGTAGTTTCTTGGGCAAATTCTATCCAGGCTCAGCTAGAGGTATTGAATACCCTTCGTTGGGCAAAAATCGAAGACGCCCTACATGCTGATACCAAGTTACAAGGTGCTGGTGATTTCCTTTTATTCGATACCCATGGCAGATTCATAAGATCCAGCACGCACGATGAAGAACTATTAAGAACGTTTATACCTAAGTATGTTAACGGCAGAAAATTTAGACTTAATCTGGAACGCTATGGGGGTGAGGAGAATAAACTTGAACACTTAGCTTTCAATAACTCCATGGACAATTGGATACAGCCTATTGCAGACCCAAGGAGAAAAAATGAGCTATTAGGTTTTAAAGTAAATCTGCCTACTGAGAACATGCAAAATGATGCGTCCTACAAAAGATTTACAACAAACATCACAAACAATAAGTTCAGCCATTCAAAAAATTCTAATACAATCAATCTAGGCCCATCATTAGATTCACATAAAATAAAGCTGGCATCAAAATCTCCCTTACCTATTTTATTGTTAGGTGATACCGGGTCGGGAAAAGAATACGCAGCTAAAAAAATTCATCAAGAACGTTCTGAATCTGACTCTCCTTTTGTAGCATTAAACTGCGGTGCATTCTCCAAAGATTTACTTAATGGAGAACTATTTGGTTATATCGAAGGAGCTTTCACAGGTGCTAAAAAAGGAGGTATGGCTGGGAAGATTGAGGCTGCAAACGGAGGTGTTTTATTTCTCGATGAGATAGGTGAAATGCCGTTAGATATCCAACCTGTATTCTTACGTGTTCTGCAGGAAATGGAAATATATAGAATCGGTGAAACAAAGCCCAGACTTGTAAATTTCAAGCTAATTGCGGCTACAAATATAGATTTGAAGCAAGCTGTTGCTGAGGGTCGTTTTAGAAAAGACTTATATTATAGAATTGCGAATATCGTAGTTAAGCTTAGTCCGCTTTCCGAAAGGAAAGATGAAATACCTGGATTAATAGAATCTATCCTTTACAGAATTAGCTTCGAACATAAAACAGATCGAAAATATGTATCTGATGAGCTTCTAAATTTACTAGAATCAATGCCCTGGCCAGGAAACATTAGGGAGCTTTCAAATGTTTTGGAATACATGGTCTTTATGTCCACGGGCAATGTACTAATGACAACTGACCTACCTCCAGAGTACCTTGAAAGTGATCACGATTTGGACGTTAACCTCCAGCATATGGACCAAACCTCTTCGCAACAAAGTGATTTTGTCAGTCTTGAAGATGCTGAAAAATCCAGTATTTCAGCTGCCATAGAAGCAACTAATGGGAATATGACTAAAGCGTCTGCATTACTTGGCATAGCAAAAAGCACGCTATATCAAAAAGTAAAAAAATATAATCTATAATTTAAAGCCATAAAAATTTCAAAACAAACTCAAAATATTTCAATACCCTATAAAACTTAGAAGCCATAATTTCCTACGTTCATTGTAAGCACTATCCTCTTTAGTAACTTAAATGTTGCGGCTAAACTTTTGCCAAGCAGATAGCACCTATCTGCTTGTTTTTTTCCTGCCACCAAAATTCCTTCAAAATAAACACTTAAATATTCAATAGAGCCAGGGCAATCTTCAAGTACCATAGTCGTCGACGTTAGAAAACCTCAACCAACTTTTTCTTCGCTGTTTAAGTTGTGTTGCTTGGTAGTCTAGGCATACCGGTCGCCTCCGAATGCCTAGCCTACCACCCTTTAACGATACCCTAACGTCTGATTATAGCCATTAACTTCGACATTTAAGGTTCAAAAACCTAGATTTCGAACTGCTTGGCTGTAATTAAAAAATTTAACACTAGTTGGATTTTTTGTACGACTCTCAACAAGCAATTATTCATATTTGCTTGCTACGTTTTGACGGGCTAGGTTTCGGTCGTCCCCGACTTCCTAGCCCGTCATTTTTTACCTTTCACCGATCCTTTCAAAGAAAGCTTTCTTTTATTCAAGACCATAGCAACCACTGAATATTACTTTAAACACTGAGTTATTGATCAACATTAGGTTTAAAAACTCTTAATAATCATAAAAATGGAGAACTGATATGAATGCAGCAGTTGATAAAGTAACTGTTTTAGATGCTATGGTGATTGGTGCAGGTGTTGCTGGCCTGTATCAGTTATATAACTTACGTAAAATGGGTTTAAAAGTACGAGCTTACGACACCGCCACTGGCGTGGGTGGAACTTGGTACTGGAATCGTTACCCTGGTGCACGTTTTGATTCACAAGCTGAAATCTATCAATATTGGTTTGATGAAGAGATGTATAAGTCTTGGAAACCAAGTGAACGTTTTCCTGCCCAACCAGAAACAGAAGAATGGCTAAATTATGTTGCAGACCGCCATGACCTCAAAAAAGACATTCAATTTAGCACTCGTATATCTTCCGCACATTATGATGAAACAAGCCAGCGCTGGAACGTCACTACGGATTCCGGGGAAAGGATAAACACTCAATTCTTGATTGCTTGCTGCGGTATGTTATCTGCTCCTATTGAAAACCGATTTGAAGGACAGTCCAGCTTCAAAGGTGAAATATACTTAACTGGCAAGTGGCCTAAAGACGCAACAAGTCTAAAAGGGAAAAAAGTTGCCGTAATCGGTACAGGGGCAACAGGCATTCAAGTTATACAAACAATTGCCCCTGAAGTTGGCAACCTTACTGTTTTCTGCAGAACCCCTCAATACGTTATCCCAATGAAGAACCCGAAATATTCCGAGGAAGATTGGGCCTACTGGTGTGAAAAGTATAATGAAACAAAGAATAAAGTTTTAAATACTTTTGCTGGTTTTGACTATGACTTTAATGAAAAGTCTTGGGCCGAATCAACACCTGAGGAGCGGGAAAAAGTTTTGGAAACTCAATGGGAAGGAGGTTCTTTGTCCTTATGGCTTGCTAGTTATCCCGAAATTTTCTTTGATGAAAAAATTGGGGAAGAAGTTTCGGAGTTTGTACGCAAAAAAATGCGCGCACGTTTGGGTAATGACCCGGAATTATGTAACCTATTAATTCCAACAGCCGATGATTACACTTTTGGCACCCATCGAGTACCACTAGAAACAAATTATCTTGAAGTTTACCTCAGAGACAACGTTCGCACCGTAGACTGCCGAGACACTCCTATTCAGAAGTTTGTCCCAGAAGGCATTCAAACTTCAGATGGAACGATTCACGATTTTGATGTGATCATTTTAGCTACAGGCTTTGATGCCGGATCTGGAGCACTCAGCAGAATTGATTTTCAAGGCCGTGATAACCGTTCCCTTAAAGATCAATGGCAAAATGAAATCACAACAGCAATGGGCTTACAGGTTCATGGTTATCCAAACCTGTTCACAACAGGGGCACCATTAGCACCTTCAGCAGCACTTTGTAATATGACTACTTGTCTTCAGTACCAGGTTAACTGGATAACGGATTGCATAGACTTTGCACTTAAAAATGGAAAGGCAACAGTCGAAGTTTCCCAAGAAACCCAAGACGCCTGGGTTAAACATCATGATGAAGTTGCAGCTAAAACCCTCGTTGTCAAAACTGATTCCTGGTATATGGGTTCAAATGTCGAAGGAAAACCTCGTAGGTTGTTATCATATATTGGCGGCGTTAATACCTACCATCAAAAATGTGATGAGATTGCTGAGAATGGATACCCTGGATTTGACATGACGTGATAGCTGTTTATAACTTCTAGCTAATAACAGGTGTTTAAAATGAGTATTTATTACACTCAAGAAATCCATGGTCCTTATGAATTGATCAATATTGGTGACTTACAGCTTGAGGAGGGAGGTAATATTCCCAACTGTATGCTGGCAGTCGCCACATTTGGTGAGCTGAATTCAGAAAAAAATAACGCCATACTCATACCTACTTGGTACTCAGGTACCAATAAAATTATGGAACAGGTGTATATCGGTGAAGGGCGAGCCCTAGATCCATCTGAATATTTCATCATTATTGTCAATCAAATAGGTAATGGTCTTTCTACCTCTCCCAGTAATTCTTCAGGGAGCCTGAAAGGAGCCCGTTTCCCTCTTGTACGCATTGGAGACGATGTAAGAGCTCAACATAAACTACTTACAGAACATTATGGTTTACAGAGCCTTGCATTAGTATTCGGTGGTTCAATGGGAGCCCAACAGACATATGAATGGGCTGTTCGCTATCCCGATTTTGTGAAACGTGCAGCCCCCTTAGCTGGGGTTGCTAAAAATACAGAGCATGACTTCATTTTTACTGAAACTCTGATTGAAGCGATTGAGTCAGATCCTAATTTCAAGGATGGTTTTTACAATTCACGCTATGCTGTGTCTGAAGGTTTAGAGCGTCATGCGAAGCTATGGACAGTGATGGGATGGAGCACAGATTTTTTTGCCCAGAAGAGGCATAAAGATCTTGGGCACGCCAATATCAGAGACTTTGTAAATGACTTCATGGTTGAATACTTTGCGCCCATGGATCCAAACAATCTACTCAGGATGGCCTGGAAATGGCAGAGAGGTGATGTTAGTAGGCATACCGCAGGTGACCTACCAGCAGCACTTGGCAGAATTAAAGCTAAAACTTTTGTGATGCCGATTAGCCATGACATGTTTTTCACAGTGAATGATTGCTGTGCTGAACAACAAATGATTCCAGGAAGTGAATTTCGACCAGTCGAGTCTATTGATGGACACTTAGGCCTTTTTGGAACTGATGAAGAAATGATTCTTGAGATCGATGATAACCTTAAGGAGCTATTGAGTATTAATTAATAACTATTTAGATGAAAAGTTATAAATTACATCCTAACAACGGGATTATCTAAGGGTTAGTCAGACCTAAGAGAGATTAATGGGAGGTTTAACCTCCCATTTTTTAGCCCTGATACTGTGCCGATTGTCATGCCCCTAAGAACACAAATCTAAAAGCTCATATCATAAATACTGAACAGTATTTAAAGGGGCTGTTTTGACTGATGACGTGAGATCTGATTGAAACTAGCTCTATCTCGATTACTCAAGAAGCTCAAAAAACAAGGCAGATATTGAAGAGCCTAATTGCCTTATTATCTCTATTTTTCAAAACTTTCACTGGTATATTCAATAATTAGTATGGTTTCACGTTCTAGAATAATTTGATTAAAAAAAATATTAATCCTAAACAAAAATCGACGTGAGGATAAAGCGATGAAACCATTCGGAATTATGACTTGGTTTTTGCTAGCTGTACCTTTATTGGCAAGTGCCGGTCCGTACACGCCGACATCAGATAAAAAATACCTGATAATCACCAGACAAACTGTTTTAACTGATTCTTTTGCAAAAAATTTGGAAAAGATTCGCAATCCTTCAAGCACTAATATGATATCTCAGGCTCGAGACATAAAACTTGTGGAATCTGAAAACTTAGCAGCTGTAAATGATGTGAGAGAAGTCTTCTCTAACAACTTGGAAATGATTCGCAACCCTTCAACGCCTACCATGATATCTCAGACTACAGACATCAAGGACATTGTATCTAAAAATTCTGTAGCTGTAAGTAATGGGATAGATGTCTTTACTAACAATTTGGAAATGATTCGCAACCCTTCAATCGCTAATGAGATTTCCCAGACCGTTGATATGAAGTATGTGGTATCTGAAATCCAGTAACTGAAAGAAATGTTAGAGGTGTATTCACAAAAATTTGGAAAAGGTTTATAGCCTTCACTAATTAAATAAGAAAATTTATCCTAAATGAAAATATTGCTCTTCGATATTGATGGTACATTGATTAGCGCTGGGCCAGCCTCTAGACGAGCCTTCAATACCGCATTTAAGGAGTTATTTTACACTGAGCCAGTGATTGATGATGTAGAAATTGATGGAGCGACCGATCCTCAAATTTGTCACGATATTGCTATTGCAACTTTCTCAAGGAGCCTGACATACGATGAGTATAGTCTACTCATAGACCGTTACGTCGAATTACTATATATAGAAATTGATGTTGAAACAGATTTCAGGGTGATGCCTGGTGTTTCTGAACTTCTTAAAACTCTAAAGGGGAATGACGATTTTCATGTTGGGCTTCAAACCGGCAACATTGAGCAAGCAGCGCACGCTAAACTTAGCAGAGCAGGATTGGTTGAATTCTTTGATTTTGGTGGCTTTGGGACTGATAGCGCTGATCGTTCAGAGATAATTTCCCTCGCTTTAGGCCGTGCTAAGGACTTTCTTAATATTCGTGAGGTTTATCTGGAGGATGTGTTTGTTATAGGAGATTCACCTCAAGATATTAGAGCCGCTAAAAAACTAGGTGTTAAAGCCATAGGCGTTGGAACAGGTATCTACTCAATCGATGAACTAATGGCTGAAGAGCCCAACTGTGTGGTCACGGACCTTTCCGATGTGGTATCAATCTGTTCCTTATTTGTAGCCTAATTTAGAGCTTGCGATGGATACAACTTCAACATAATTAGGAAAAGGACTATCCTCTCAGTTAATTCTGGCATTACGTCCTCATGAACTAGGTCGTACCAGATTATTCTTCAAATCAGCTCCACCTACTCCACTTTCTCACCTATGAAATATTCTGGTACCACTTGTTAAAACATCAACTCGGTACTGGTACCGAATCTCGTACGGGCTGATTGACAAACACTGGTGAGACCGCGAGAATTGCGGCCTAACGGTCATGGTGGGGCGTTCTCATAATCGGCAGGTCCTGGGTTCGAGTCCCGGAAGGCCCACCACCCCTTGTTCGTAAGATTTTCAATCCCATATTCCCTCTTACTTATTTACTCTATGCTAGCTTCCTTTGGTCATACTCTAATACTGCAGTCAGTTCCTAGTCCCAACTTTTCTATTCAAAGTTAGTCTGTCTTTACTCTATCTCCAGACCCCGAACCCGTAACAGTCAGGATGATATATTTGAAGTAATTTCCAACCGACATTTCTACGATCATTTTTTCATCTGTCTGAGCTAACAACTCTGGTGTCGACATATCAATCTCATTTACCTGAGCCAAACCAGTTATTCCTGGGCGGACTTCGTAAACACCTCTCTCTGAGCGATGCGAAATTAGCTCAACCTGATTAAACAAATTCGGACGGGGCCCAACTAAGCTCATCTCCCCTTTTAGGACATTCCATAGCTGCGGCAATTCATCTAACTTAGTCTTGCGAAGAAAGCCCCCAAACTTAGTAATAGATGATGCCGAAGCTAAATGACTAGCTACCGATTGTGTTCCAACCGACATCGTACGAAATTTAACCAACTGAAACGGCCTTTTGCCTCTTCCTACACGCTCTTGAATGAACAAAGGTGAACCCGTATCAAATAAACCGACAAGATAGATTATCAGTAAAACCGGAAAACCTATCGTCAAACCTAATAAAGCAAAAAATAAATCAAAAAAACGCAGCAATTACTTATTCCTTTCCATAAAGTCTTTTACCGTTTCCCTAATAGCCTCTTTAAAAGTATAAGGAGGCGTCCAACCTAACATATCAACGGCTTTAGATGAGTCAACCTGAAGGTTGCCCACTAAACGATCCACCACAGCACTCTTACCACTGAGCTTCCCAACCAACTTAAATAACCACACAGGCACTGGAATTAACTTTGGAGATTGCCCCATTCCTGAACGCATCAGAGATACGAGTGTTCGCAATGAAACATCCTGACCATCAGATATAACAAAGGTCTGATTAGACGCGGCAGGATGATGAACACACTCCAGAATAAAGGCAGCAATATTTTGAATAAAAATAAAGCTGCGGCGATTATTCACTGAAGCAAATGGTAAAGGAATGGGGCGATTAACCAATTTAATCAAGCTTGCAAAATTACCCGGTGCAGAAGGACCATAAATTAAGGGAGGGCGAATAATAACAACTTCAAGACCCGTCTCTTTTGCAATAGTTTTTAACCCTTCTTCCGCCTGGTATTTAGACATAGAGTATGGGTCATGCGGTGCTGGCGGCATATCTTCAGTGAAAGGGGCATCATTTGAATTAATCCCGTTTACACCGATACTGCTCAGATAAATAAACCTTTTCACTCCAGATTCTGCAGCACTCCTAGCCAGTTTTAATGAGCTTTCTACATTTACACAATTAAAAGCATCAGCATCATTAGCGCCTTCCCCAAATACATGAGCTTTAGCCGCTAAATGAATAACAACATCAAATTGATCTAGTCCTGGAGCGGCGTAATCCTTCCTGCTCAGATCGCCTATGACAAATGAATTTCTGGTTTGACTTCTTGTACCACGAACAGCGTCATAATGTGCTGCCACAGCCTGATATACACCCTTGCCTAAAAAGCCATTACTTCCTGTGATTAGAACTTTCATCTACGTTTTAGTGATCATCTTATTCAAGTACTTAACTGGGAGGCGAGATAACACGAAGAGGACGTTTGAATACACTTCATTTTCTTTCAGAGAAACTAACATCTCTTTTGTAGACAATGCATAACTACTGAAGCCAGATGTACTAATCCCACCTTCACGCATACACACCCAAGGATTTCCACATTTTACATATGAGGCTTTTTTGCGAAAAAGAGATCGAACCATATACTCAAAGTCAGCGGCTATCTTAAAACCAACTTTATAAAAGCCATTTTGAATATATAAATCTCGTTTTACATAGGCGCCAGGGTGGGGAGGCATCAATCCAAACCGCAACATCCAAGGCCTAAAAAATGTAGATTTATATATTCTGGTGACAACGTCTTTGCATTCAGGTTTTACAAATTGCACCGAGCCTAGAATCATATCTTTATTAGACTTTGCAAACCTTGCCACTTCAGATAAAACACCTTCGTGAGTAAAAAAATCATCTGAATTTAGAATACCTACATAGTCTCCTGTTGATACAGCTATGCCTTTATTCATAGCATCATAGATGCCTTTATCCGGCTCAGAGATAAAATATGCTAATTCCTCAGCATATTCTTGAATAATCTCTGTAGTTTTATCAGTAGAACCACCATCTATAATTATGTATTCAACATTTTGATAATCCTGCTGCAAAACAGATTCAATAGCGTCCCGAATATAGCTTTCGGAGTTATAACAAACGGTGACAATTGATATTTTCATTAACTAGACACGACCATATTGATCTTTGATACGAACTATATCATCTTCACCTAAGTAAGATCCTGACTGAACTTCAATCATTTCCAAAGGGATCACTCCTGGGTTTTCCAACGCATGTACCTGCCCAACAGGAATAAAAGTTGATTCATTTTCAGAGACCAAATAACTTTTATCTCCATTTTTCACCTTAGCAGTACCCGAAACCACAACCCAATGCTCAGCTCGGTGATGATGCATCTGCACAGAAAGCTTTTGGCCAGGGTCAACAGTGATACGTTTGACCTGATATCTCTCTCCACTATCGATGGAGTCATATTTACCCCACGGGCGGTAAACTTCACGGTGCTCATGATGTTCTGAACGACCAGAAGTTTTAACTTGCTCAACGATCTTCTTTACATTTTGAACTTGGTCTTTATTGGCAACCAATAACGCATCATCTGTATCCACAATGACGAGATTATCCACTCCCAATGTAGTTACTAAACGTTTGCCACTACAAATTAGGCTTTGTTTCGTGTCATGCATAATCACATTCGCGCTCTTTCCCCGAGAGCACAAAATAGAGTTACCCTGCTCATTTTTCTCAGCGATATCCCACAAAGCAGACCAACTTCCAACATCACTCCAACCGGCATCCAGAGAAGCAACAACAACATCACCCGTTGACGAAAGCGGCTCCATAATAGCGTAGTCTATGGATTCATCAGGACAGGCCTCAAAAGCAGCCTTGTCCACACGAATAAAATCCATATCCTGCTGAGTTTTCTGCATACTGAGTTCACAGGCTGAATAAATATCTGGCCGATACTGTTTTAATGTTTCCAAATACCGATCAGCTCTCAGCATGAACATGCCACTATTCCATAGAAAGCCTTCTGCTATGTATTTTTTTGCTTTGTCCAGATCCGGTTTTTCAACAAACTGCTTAACTTCAGAAGGCTCATTACTTTGAGATACTCTCTCAATATAACCATAACCTGTTGCAGGTTCGTGCGGCACAATACCAAAAGTACCGAACATACCTTGTTCAACAATGGGTAGAAGTTGAATGACTGCCTGCTGAAAAGCTTCTGTATCCTGGATCACATGATCTGCCGCTAAAACCAATAAGACAGGAGCTGTGTCACTTTCCTGGCTATTGGCTAAAGCTTGAAATGCAGCCAAGGCAATTGCTGGTGCCGTATTACGCCCAACTGGCTCCAATAAAATCTGAGCCGATTGATTTTGTTGGCGTAACTGCTCTGCTACTAAAAAACGGTGTTCCTCATTACAGATAACAATTGAATCTGCAGCATTAACTCCTTGTAAACGTTCAGTGGTTTGCTGCAGCATTGTCTGCTGACCAGCCAAAGCAAGAAACTGCTTTGGAAAAGCGGTCCGGGATAAGGGCCATAACCGGGTACCAGAACCACCAGCCATTATCACAGGAATCATCATCATTTTACTCCTTACAACACTTGTGATGCTGTGTGAAATCCTTGTTCTTTTTGAAAATACCAGCGCGTATGCCGATGTACATCTGAATCCAACAATAGATCCGCTTCATCAAACCAGCGGTAGGAATTATGTTGTGAATACGGTAACGACAAATCTTCAAGTAGAGTGATTTCGAACGCATTTACCACATAATGAGTGCTAACGGGATTTTCAGCAAGACACTGATCTTTCGTAAAGATACTGTCTTCATAAAAGTGCTCATATAAGCCCAGATAAGTTGCCTGTTGTATATCTAACTCAATACCTAACTCAACCTCAGTCAGCCGGGCAAATGCCGAACGAAGTGACTCACCTTTTAATACCCTTCCTCCGGGCACAAACCACATCCCCAGTGCAGGGCGATTAACACGCTTGCCTAATAAAACCTGGCCTTTATGGTTTCGAACAATCAAATCAATTGAGACAAGCGGGGTATTGGCTACAATAAGCTGAAATGTATCAGAGGGTAAAAACGCAGAAGAAGAAACCTTTTCGGTCTTAGGCACGAAAATTATCCTGGTTAGCAAGAAACCATTCATATGTACTTTTCAGTCCATCGAATAGTTCAACCTTATAAGCCCACCCCAGTTTAGTCAGAGTCTCAACGCTCATGAGCTTTCGAGGTGTACCATCGGGTTTACTGGTATCAAATACTATCTCGCCACTGAAGCCAACCACCTTAGCCATGGTCTGTGCCAATTCTGCAATAGTACAATCCTTACCCGTACCCACGTTAATATGACTCAGCATATCATCGGTACAAGCCTCATATTTAATCTGGTCAACATTAGCCACAAAAATAGAAGCCTCAGCCATATCATCAACATGTAAAAACTCACGCATAGGCTGCCCCGTCCCCCATACAACGACCTCTTTAGCCCCGCTGAGCTTAGCCTCATGAAAGCGACGCATCATGGCGGGAATCACATGAGAATTATCTGGGTGAAAGTTATCATTGATCCCGTATAAGTTAGTCGGCATAACGCTGCGATAATTACGGCCGTATTGACGGTTATAGGACTCACACAATTTTATCCCTGCAATCTTAGCGATAGCATAAGGTTCATTAGTGGGCTCCAACGTACCAGTCAGCAAAGCACTCTCGCACATTGGTTGCTGCGACATTTTTGGATAAATACATGATGAACCAAGAAAAAGCAGATCATTTACACCAGACAAATGAGCCGAATGAATAATATTACATTCCATCATCAGGTTTTCATAAATAAAGTCCGCAGGGTAAGTGTTATTGGCAATAATACCGCCGACCTTAGCTGCCGCGAGATACACCTGATCGATATTGGATTCCAAAAAGAACGCTTTCACTGCTTCCTGATCAAGTAAGTTTAGTTCTTGACGAGACCGCAGAATAAGCTCTACATCCGGCTCAGCAGATAGTTTTCTTACTATAGCAGAGCCGACCATCCCTTTATGACCAGCAACAAATACTCTTTTGGCCATAGAATCACCCTTCAAACGTCACGTTAACGTTATAACCGTGTTCTTTTAACAAAGCATGTTGTTTGGCTTTTTGCAGATCCGATCGAACCATCTCTTTACACATCTGCTCAACAGTAATCTCAGGCTCCCATCCTAATTTATCTTTTGCCTTCGTGGGGTCTCCCAAAAGGGTTTCTACTTCAGCTGGACGGAAATACTTTGGATCAACACGAACAATAATTTCCCCTTCATTCAAAGCTGGGCATTGATCACCTTCGATTGAATCGATAATTGCAATTTCATCAACACCTTCACCTTCAAAGCGCAAATTAATGCCCAGTTCTTTCGCAGAGAGGCTCACGAAATCCCTTACTGAGATTTGGTTACCTGTAGCGATGACGAAATCTTCAGCTTGTTCCTGCTGCAACATCATCCACTGCATACGAACATAATCTTTAGCATGCCCCCAATCGCGAAGTGCATCCATATTGCCAAGATACAAACATTTCTCTATGCCCTGTGAAATATTCGCCAGCGCACGAGTAATCTTACGCGTCACAAAAGTCTCTCCTCGGCGAGGTGACTCATGGTTAAACAAAATCCCGTTGCACGCATAGATCCCGTACGCTTCGCGATAATTGACCGTTATCCAATACGCATAGAGCTTGGCAACGGCGTAGGGCGATCGGGGATAAAACGGGGTTGTCTCGCCCTGAGGAGTTTCTTGGACAAGCCCGTAGAGTTCGGACGTCGAAGCTTGATAGAAACGTGCCTTCCTGTCGAGACCCAAAAAGCGGATCGCCTCCAGCAAACGCAATGTACCGATCGCATCGACGTCAGCGGTATATTCCGGCGCTTCAAAACTGACCGCGACGTGGCTTTGCGCTCCCAGATTATAAACTTCGTCCGGCTGCACTTCGGACAGGATGCGGGTCAGGTTCGATGTGTCGGTCAAATCGCCGTAGTGCAGTATCATGCGGGTATTATCCGCGTGCGGATCTTCGTAGATATGATCGATCCGCTGGGTATTGAACAGCGATGCCCGGCGTTTGATGCCGTGAACCTCATATCCCTTTTCGAGCAGGAATTCCGCCAGATAGGAACCATCCTGTCCGGTGATCCCGGTGATCAACGCCTTTTTCGCCATTGGTCTGCCTTCACGATTTCAAAAAGAATTGTGGAATTTTCTGTATATTCTTCAACAGCAATGTCCCTGCCCCGCCGACCTTG
>JASBRM010000266.1 GCA_030149405.1 Neptuniibacter sp.
TTCATAACTTCACCCAGAAGAGTTGCAGTTGCAGGTGTCTCTTCAGATGGCTTAACCACGACAGTGTTACCGCAGGCGAGGGCAGGACCCACCTTCCAGGTCATCAACAGCAGCGGAAGGTTCCAAGGGCTGACTACCGCGATTACCCCTTTGGGTGAACGGTGGCCGTAGTTGAGAGCGCTTTTACCGTCTGGAGTATCTAGTTTGAATGCTTCAGTCGGGTGGTTAGCCAGTGTCTCGGAAAAGGCTTTGAAGTTTGCGGCACCACGTGGAATATCGATGTGTGATGCAATCTTTTGTGGTTTACCTGTATCAAGGCACTCGGCTTCCAGAAACTCATCAAATCGCTCGTTGATACGGTCTGCAACTTTGTTAAGCAGATCGATGCGCTGAGCCTGAGTCATTTTGCCCCATGGACCTTTCATCGCAGCTTTGGCTGCTTTTACCGCAGCGTCGACTTCTGGTTGGCCCGCTTCATGGACCATACCGATCAGGGAGTCATCCACTGGGCAGCGGTTTTCAAATGTTTTACCGCTGGCCGTGCCAACAAACTGACCGTTTATAAAGTTTTTAAATTCTTTCATTCTTAAATTCTCAAGCCAGATCAACAATCCAGATCCTTTACCCACAGCAACAACAGAACAGTCTTGCTAAACCACAGCCCCAAGGGGTAAAGGAAACTAAAAGGCTGTGGTCTATTTTTCTTAAGTCAGAACCGTGAGGAAACGGTCGTTGAGAACACGGTCGTGGTAGAAGATCGCTTTACCCAACTCTTCAGTTGTCCAGGTTACTGGTTCATGATCCGGATAGTGGTAGTCGCCTTCACAGAAGACTTCAGAGCGGTTACCTGATGGGTCAAAGAAGTAGATCGTTTTACCGTGAGTCAGGCCATGGCGGGTTGGACCTATATCCAGAGATACATCTTCCATGGAGATTAAGTCTGCCGCGCGCAATACGTCTTCCCAGGTGTTCAGGAAGAAAGATGCATGGTGGAATTTGCCTGGTTCTGGGTGCTCAATAAACGCGACATCATGAGCTTTCATGCTGACTGATAAGAAGCCAGCGATGCGAGTGCCTTCATCATCTAGAACTTGCTCCGCGAGGTCGAATCCCAGTATTTTTTGGAACAGATCAATAGTGCCCGCGATGTTATTTCCGTACAGAAGGCAGTGATCGAAGCGGGTTGCTTTCATGCCCTTAAGGCCACGAGGCCAGGCTTCAGGGTTGACATTAGATACCCCCCATTTACCCGTTTGTTCTTTCTCAGCGAAGATCTCGAACATGTGGCCTGTTGGAGAATCAAAACGGATACGGCGACCGCAGCCATTCAATTCACCTGCTGGGATTTCTTCAGTGTTACAGCCGTATTCGATTAACTCTTGGTGAAGCTTGTTCAGTGTTTCATTGTCCAGAACCTTGTAGCTTACAAAGTCCATGCCAGGTTCGTCTGCTTCGCGCAGAACCACCGAAAACTTGTCTACTTCGGTCCATCCTTTCAAATACACACGGCCCTGAGGGTCACGTTCCACTTCGATCAAACCAATCAGGTCACGATAGTGTTTAAGTGCTTCTTCCATATCCAATACACGAAGTTGGATGTGGCCCGGACGCATAACCCCTTTTTTCATGTAACTATCCTCAATTATTATTTTTAATCGTTCGCTACTCTGGGTAACTGCGTAAGCTCGGCTTCAATCTTCATATCGCTGGCAGGAAAAATACGGCAGGCCAAAACAATGCCTTGCTCGAGATCCTCTTCAGATATATGCGCCTTGCTCATGCGTTTGCTGGTAAATTCACCTTCGATCACTTTGATTTTGCAGACTCCACAACCACCGCCGCGACAGCCCACATCAATGCAACCGGAATTGAATCTTTCCATGCCCACTAAAAGACTGTTGTCAGAAGAGCAGAAAAACTCCTGGTCCTGATTAATTACCTGAATCTGGAATTTTGTTGTTATCTGATTCATTTAATAGTCTCTGGCAATTTCATTTCTTCGCAGTACAACGACTGCTGATTAGCTATAGAGCAATGGCTGTGCCAGAGTCGATTTTTACTTGATTTATGGTTATTAACTCATTGAAATTTAATTGGAAAATTTGTTCGGGTGTCTTGTTGATGTATCTTGTCAATTAAGAAAATTAACAGAGGAAATTATCAAATGATTAAACTGATCAAGTGCCTGATGATGAGTTGATTAAATGATCGAAAGGGTGGTTTTGGGGAACGTTTGAGTCATTTATGTAGTCGTTTTCCTCAAACCAAAAGACTTAAAAAGACCGGTTTTCCTGGCTGATACAGGTAATTTAATTCCGGGTTTGGTATAACTTCAGCTCTTTAAGCCTGCGGGGAACCTTGATGAAAAAAGTAGCGTTGTTTGTTGATGTTCAGAATGTTTATTACACAACCAGGCAAACATTCGGCAAAAACTTTGATTACAACGAGTTCTGGCGACAGGTAACTAAAGACAGAGAGGTTACCCATGCATTTGCTTATGCCATTGATCGGGGTGATGAGAAGCAGAAGCAGTTTCAGAATATTCTCAGAGCGATAGGTTTTGAGGTGAAGTTAAAACCCTTTATTCAGCGTTCTGATGGATCTGCCAAAGGTGACTGGGATGTAGGAATAACCATTGATGCAATGGATTATTCTACAGATGCGGATGTGGTGGTGCTGGTATCTGGTGATGGCGACTTCGATCTCTTGGTTAACAAGTTAAGAATCGACAAAGGGAAGCAGGTCGAGGTTTACGGTGTACAGGCGCTTACGGCGACATCTCTAATCAAAGCTGCCAGCGAGTATTTTCCCATAGAGGGGAAATTGATGCTTGGCTAGAGAAACATACCCAGAAATCTATACACAATTAATTTGATTAGTTAGATAACATATACTGCAACTTTTAGTTTTTAGTCAGCGCTGCATGTTTTACTGCTCACATACGAGATTATCGTTAAACAGGACTTTTACACATTGGAACTATGCATGTGAATGAATGTGTAATTGGGGTTAATTGATTATGAATCATCTTGCCGCACTTTTTATCTTGCTCGTGTTTTTATCTGGCAAAGCTTTTAGCACCCCAAATATCACTGAAACAACTTCCTACTATTCCGTAGAGCCCAAAAGTGTTTCCGATATGTATCAGGTTTTCATGAGCTCCAGCCCAATTATGAAAGAAGGTAAAACTTATTTGGGTACAACCAAATGGAAGGTGTGGTGGGTATGGAGCTGGAAATACAAGAATAACCGTTGCTACATGAAAAATGTCGATGCGTTTGTCGATATTGAATATATGATGCCCAAATTAGCTATAAAAACGTATACGGCAGATATCCTTTTTATTTGGGATAAGTGGTACTCAAGATTAGAGAAACATGAACAGAACCATGCCAGGTATGCTTTAGAAACTGCAAAGCTTGGTCAGAAAGAGATTCTGAATATCCCGTCTGAAAGAAAATGTGAGCAACTTAATGCCTCAGCTGAACTGCTTTCGAAGGAGTTGGTTGAGAAGCTTAGACAAAAAAACCGGCTTTACGACATGCGAACAATTCACGGACGAACTGAAGGTGCTGATCTTCAAGAATATCTGTAGTCGGTTCAGTTACTTAACAGCCCCTCAAGGATTCCCTGATTAATTCTAAGACTGCTGAAACTTTTGCCGACAGGTGTTTACGGTGTGAGTAAATAACATTGATAGGGATTTCAGTTGGGTTGAATTCATCCAATACGATAACCAGATTACCTCTATCGAGGGCATCCTGTACCGCAAACTGCGGTGAAGAGCAGATGCCCAGTCCTGCGCAAGCAAGTTTTCCCGCCGCGACTGCGCTGTTGACCTTCATAATGCTGTTTGGCTTTATATTTAAAATCTTCTTACCGTCTTTAAACGACCAGTAGTTGTAACGGTTGTTAGTATCAAAGATGCATGGCAGTTTCTGTAGATCTACAGGCGACTCAGGTTGGCCATGCTTTTCTATAAAAGCTGGCGATGCGCACAAAACCATTTTAGTTGTACTTATCTTTCTTGCGATTAGAGCCGAATCTTCTAGCTGACCAATTCTGATCGCCATATCAAACCCTTCCGCGACGATGTCTACAAAACGATCATTAAGGGATAAATCAATCTGAAGTTGCGGATGATTTTTGATCATATCTGCAAACAGTGGCGCGAGAACCAATTCACCAAACGTTGTCGGGGCAGTGATCCGGATCTCTCCAACGAGACTTTCATGTTCCTGACGCACTTTTGCTTCAAGCGAGGCTATATCGTCCAGAACACGCTTAGCTTCCTCATAATAATTAAGGCCTGTCGACGTCAGTTTAATGCTTCTGGTTGTTCGGGTGACAAGTTGCACATCCAGATTTTCTTCAAGCTGGCTGATATGGGTACTGACTAATGCTGTGGTTTTGCCGATACGTCTGGCAGCAGCTGTGAAATTGCCTTCTTCTACGACAGCTATAAAGGAGGCCATCAGGTTCAGTTTATCCATGGCGAAAACTATAGTTAAAAATAATTTAATAATTATTCAAATAAATGGATTATTGTTTGCTTTTGTTGATTAGTCAAAAATTAACTTATGAAATCAATAACGAATGAGGAAATAAAAATGGCTCTTCAACCTTTCTATGCTGCAACAGTTTTGCGACTGGCTTTGGGCGCAATGTACCTGTCTCATGGTCTTCTTAAGTTGCTGGTATTTACACCAGCAGGTACAGCAGGTTTCTTTAGCTCAATTGGCCTACCAGACATTCTGGGCCCTATTACTATGGGCGTCGAAATCGCGGCGGGTATTGCACTGATACTGGGTGTTTATAGCCGCTGGGTGGCTTTGGCACTTATTCCGGTACTTGCCGGTTCAATCTTCCTGGTACACGGAAGCAGTGGTTGGTTATTCAGTAATGAAGGTGGTGGTTGGGAATATCCACTGTTTCTGATTGCTGCTTCCGTTGCACAGTTCTTCTTGGGTGATGGTGCATTCGCACTGGTTAAAAACAAAGAGGATTCTGAACAGTTACAACCTGCATATTAATTTTATTATTCAGGTGTTTTGGTTGCCCGTCTAAGCACCTGTTTCTCATTTTTTGTAATAGGGGATTTAGTCATGTTGGTTAATGGTATTTGGCAGGATAAATGGCAGCCAGTACAAAAGCAGGATGAGCAGGGGCGTTTTCTGCGTCAGACCAGCTCTTTCCGAGAACGAATCTCCGCAGAGCAGGTGAATTGTATGGCGGTCTCGACAGAACCGCTTTACACCCTTTATGTTGCTTATATCTGCCCTTGGGCAACCCGTACTCTTATAGCCCGTAGTTTGTTGGGTTTGGAAGAATATATCGCGGTGAAATGGGTTGAACCGGCATTGACCGATTATGGCTGGAAGTTGGCAGATGGTGCCAATGATATCGCAACTTATATGCATGAGCTGTATACACAAACGGATTCTGAATTTAGTGGGCGAGCGACAGTCCCTGTCATTTGGGATAATCACAAAGGGCAGATTATTAATAATGAGTCTGCAGATATTCTGGATATCTTGAATACTGACCTTGAATCTTTGAAGCAACACAAACTGGACCTTAAACCGACAGAGTTATCTGAAGAAATCTCCTGGTTTAATGAGCGTATCTATCACAGTTTTAATAACGGTGTATACAGAGCTGGGTTTGCGACTTCCCAGCAAGCCTATTGTGAAGCATACGAGGATGTATTTGAGACGTTAGAGTGGTTAGAAGAACGATTTTCGAAGAGAGTGTATGCGGTAGGCAAACATATTACTGAGAGCGATATTCGCTTATTTGTGACTTTGGTACGTTTTGATTTGGCGTACTATGGGTTATTTAAAACCAATAAAAAGCGCATTAGCGATTACCCTAACATTTCAGCTTATCTGAATCGGCTATTATCTATACCTGCATTTAGCATGAATACCCGTGTTGATCATATTAAGCAGGGTTATTACTCGATTAAACAGCTCAATCCTAACGGTATTGTGCCGGAAGGCCCTGAGCTGAGTTGGTTTAAATACCTGGGAGAGCGAAAATGACTCAACGTGCCCCAGCTATGTTCATAGGTCATGGCTCCCCAATGTTTGCACTTCAGCCTGGGAAAGCCGGAGCCTTATTGAATGACTTCAGTCAGCACTTTTCTGAGGTAAAGGCAGTGCTGATTATCTCACCTCACTGGATGACGAAAGGCCTGGCTATAACTTCAGGTAATCTACTGGAAACGATCCACGACTTTTCTGGCTTTCCTGACCCACTCTATAGCGTGACTTATAAAGCACCGGGTGACCAAAGTGTTGCTGCGGAGGTGCAGCAGCAATTGGAAACAGCCGGTTATCAGATCAATATGGATTCCAACCGGGGGCGTGATCACGGGGCCTGGGTGCCAATGATCCATCTTTTGCCAGAAGAGAATCTGCCAGTGATTCAATTATCGCTGGATCGAACTCTGAACGTGGAAGGTTTACTAAAACTGGGCCAGTCATTAAAACCACTTAGAGATCAGGGCATAGCGATTATTGCTTCCGGAAGTCTGACCCATAACCTTTATGAGATCCAACCTGAACAAGCACCTCCCTTTGCCTATGCGGATCGGTTCGAGAAGTGGGTTAGGGCGTGTGTTCAAAACCGGGATACTCAACAACTGATTAAGCCCCATCAATACAATCAAGACTTTAAACGCTCACATCCTACTGACGAGCACTATGTGACTTTACTTATTGCTTTGGGAGCGAGTGAAGCATCAGAGCAATTGCATGTACTTGAAGGTGGAATCCTCCACGGAGTTATCTCTATGGAGTCTTATGGTTGGGTATGATTGTAGGGAAAAGTTTGGATTTTTCTGTTAGAGCATACTCGACATTGACACATTGAGGATATTACCCCCTCGTCAGTTTCATATTAGTTCATCCTCCTAAACAAGGCAGCCTACAATAATATTGGGTAGAGAAATCAGTCGCTCAATAATAGAATTGTTTGATACAGCACAGTGGAAGCAACTATGGATCTATTTGTAGTTTTTAGAGGGATAAACTTTCTGTGCTTTACAGTGATGCTAGTTCTTACATGCAATTCGAAAATATATGCAGAACCCACTTCGCCCTCAATCCCTCTTTCTCTAAAGGAACATCAGTTTATTAAAGATAACCCCGAAATTACCATTGGGGCTGGTAAATCTTTCGAGCCATTTGTAGTCCAGAATCAAGATGGATCATTAACTGGGCACGATGTCCAAGTTGCTAATTTAATCGCGGATCGAACAGGTTTAAAAATCAGATTTGTCTACGGTGTTTGGGGAGATGTACAGGAAGCCGCTGCAGAGAGAAACATTGATGGGCTAATGTCTGCAGTTAATAATACTGTAAGGGCAAAAATTTTTAATAGCTCCCTATCTTATATCTCAGTTTCTAGTGTTGCTATAGTCAAAATCAACAACCCATCTGCCATAAAATCAACAAGAGATTTAAACGGAAAAAAAGTAGCTATTCAGCGTGATAATAAGTTATTTGAAGATGTCTTGGACAAAGAAGCTATAGATGCGCAGATTCATCACTATGATTCAATTCATGATATGTTGCGCGCTGTGGTTTCTGGGGAAGTAGATGTTTGCTTACTAGATGAAGCTGCTTCTTATTTAGCGGAACAACTTGGGCTAAAAGAGTTTATTGAAGTGTCATTTACCTTAGGTGAGCCATATTCACTATCGTTTCTCTTAAGAAATGACATGCCCGAATTACGTAGTATTTTCGATAAAGGTATAGCCAGCATTAGTGCTGAAGAGCGTATACAACTTAAAAGAAAGTGGTTTGGGGGGCAGGAAGATCACACTAAATACAATCTACTGCTAAAAATCACTTTGGGTTTATCAGTTTTATTGGTTTTAACAATCTTTTGGAGTCACAGAGTTCGTTCGTCAAGAGAGCACATTCGCCAAATGCTGTCATCATTAGAAGAAAAAGATCGAGAACTTCAAGAAAAAAACAGCATGCTTGAAAACTTATCAAGTACAGATCATTTAACTCAGCTTATAAATCGCTCCAAACTGGATAGTATCCTCAACTCTGAAATCAAACGCTTCAAACGATCTGGTTCGTGCTTTAGCGTCATCATGATCGATATCGATTTCTTTAAAAAAATTAATGATGAGTTTGGTCACCCAGCAGGGGATATTACACTAATTGAATTTGCAAAAGTTTTAAGTCAGCGTTCAAGATCTGTTGATGCAGTGGGTCGCTGGGGAGGAGAAGAATTCTTAATAGTTTGCCCTGATACCGATGAAACGGGTGCTGAAGCACTAGCTGAAGAATTAAGGCAATCCATAGAAAAATCACCCTTCTCTATAGAGGGTAACCATACAGCCAGTTTTGGGGTTGCTAGTGTTTCTAAAAGCGATTCAGCACATTCACTTATTTCAAAAGCTGATCAAGCTCTTTATTTAGCGAAACAGCATGGTAGAAATAGAGTTGAACGTTTCACTTCTTTAGATGTGAAATAGGCTTGCGATAAAGCCTTTTTACAATTTCAGCTGCTGTCGCTTTTTTAGGCATTAAGAACTAGCCTGATCTGAGAACTCTCGACAGATAACAACCTGATTTCTATGTAATAATACAGGATTAAAACTTACGATTCCCCATTCAGCTTTTTGAGCTTATAAGCCATTGTTGGTCTTGAGATGCCTAACAATCTGGCGGCTTTAGAAACGTTACCTTCACTCTGTTCCATAGCCGTGTTGATCAGTATTTCCTCGAAGGACTCCAGTTCAAAGTTATCCCTTAACAATTCTTTCGCTAGTGTGACTAACTGGCCCTGATCTGCAGAATCATCCTCCGTTAGGTTTCCGGTAGGATCTATAATGTTCAGAGGGTGGGTAGGTTCTATCAGCGACGGGAAAAAGTTTTCCAGACCAATTATCTGATTGTTATCAGTAAGAATGACACCACGTTCAATCATATTTTCCAGCTCACGGATATTGCCCGGCCAACTGTAATTATTGAATGCTTCCATGGCTTTATCAGACACACCTAAAGTGAGTTTATGATAGGCAGTATGGTATTTATCCAGAAAATGTTGCACCAGATGAGGTATGTCTTCAGTTCTTTCTCTTAGAGGCGGTATAAATACCGGGAATACATTTAAACGATAGAACAAGTCTGCACGAAAACGGCCATCAGTTACTGCTTGTTGGAGGTCTTCATTGGTTGCTGCAACCACGCGAACATCGATCTTATGAGTTTCACTACCACCCACTTTTTCCAGTTCACCTTCCTGTAACACGCGTAGAAGAGAGGCCTGTGCTCTTGGCGTTAATTCGATCACCTCATCCAGAAATATGGTTCCGCCATGGGCGCGTTCGAACTTGCCTTCTCTGGATTGAGTTGCTCCTGTAAAGGCACCTTTGGTGACACCAAACAGTTCTGCTTCAATCAGTTCCTGCGGCAGGGTGGCGCAGTTGACAGCAACAAACGGTTTATCTGCGCGGTCACTGCTTAGATGGAGCCCTTTAGCGACGATCTCTTTACCTACCCCTGTTTCACCTAAAAGTAGAGTGGTGACCCGGCTTTTAGAAGCACGGTTAATCAGGTGGCAGACCTTTTTGAAAGCTGATGACTTACCAACGGATTGGTAAAGAAGTTCATCATCCTGAAGTAAACCGATACCTGATTTGTAGACATCAACTTCAGTTTGCAGGGCCATTAACTGGTCGATGATGGGATCTGGTTTAAGGTAGCGTTCAATTTCTGCGGGGTCTTCCCATTCCTCAGCAGGGCGGCCAACATTGGTACAGTGCTCATCTCCGCAAGCCACGCAACGGGTTTCTTTGAATAGGATTCGGCGTTGCATGTAGTAGCTGGTAAAACCACTGGCATAGCCCAATAATGTCCAGCAGACTGGATCTTCTGAGGGACCAAAGTCTGCCATATGAATCTCAGCTTCATAAGAACCATGCCAGTCAAATTCACCATAAAATTCGCCTTTTTCTATATCCATCTCTATCTGGATGGGGCGTACTTTTACGATGCCTTCGATGGTATGCATTTGCGGACCAACCAGAAATGCATCCTGTGAGCTGATATCGGGTCGAATTCGTTTCGCCAGTTCCGCATCTTTTTGACCCGCTTCATAGCCAAAGCGCATCAACAGACCTTTAGCTCTTTCTATCCCGAGGGTCTCGATCAGTTCTTTGCGTAGAGAGCCCATCACACCTGAGTGGATCAACAACATGCGTTGTTCATTCAACCAGATCTTACCGTTCTCTATATCAAACTTGATCTGAGCTAACAGATCCTCTGCAGAAGGGCTGGGTAGCTGTTCTCGCTCTTTACTCATATTGGCCTTTATGTTGTTTATTCTAAATCAGGCTAATTTATTTCTTTAATCGATAAGCCATTTGAGGCCGCGTTATACCGAGCAGTCTGGTTGCTTGTGTAACATTGCCACTGGCTTTATCCATGGCCCTTTCCAGCAAGGTTTGTTCAAAAGAGTTGAGGTCGAATTCAGAGCCTAGAAGTTGATCCACAATGTCTTCATCACCGTCTCCGGTATGCTGATTCTGGAGTACACCTGACTGAGCAATATTCAGAGGGTGAGTAGGCTCATTAAGGGATGGGAAGAAGGACTTCATATCGATCGTTCGGTTGTTATCGGAAAGAATAATTCCACGCTCGATCATATTTTCCAGTTCCCGGATATTGCCCGGCCATTTGTACTTCATCAGTGTTTGCAGGGCTTTATCAGAAACGCCCAACGTCTTTTTGTTGTACATGGTGTGATACTTTTCAAGGAAGTGCTCAATGAGCAGTGGAATGTCTTCAGCCCGATCTCTTAGTGGTGGGATTTGTACCGGGTATACATTCAGTCGGTAAAACAGGTCTGCACGGAATTTTCCAGCTTTTACCGCTTCAGCCAGGTCTTCGTTTGTTGCGGCGACTACGCGGACATCAATCTTACGTACCTGATTATCCCCGACCCGTTCCATTTCACCTTCTTGTAACACACGCAAAAGGGCTGCTTGAGCGCGCGGATTTAATTCTACGACTTCATCAAGGAATATTGTGCCGCCATGGGCACGTTCGAATTTACCTTCCCGGGATTGTGTCGCTCCAGTATATGCGCCTTTACGCACACCAAAAAGCTCGGCTTCAATCAGATCTGGAGGAATGCAGGCACAGTTAACCGCAATGAAGGCTTGATCAGAACGTTCACTGGTTTGATGTAAACCTCTGGCAACAACCTCTTTACCAACACCCGTTTCACCTTGAAGTAATACAGTCACAGCACTTGAAGAGGCACGTTCAATAAGGTGACATACATGTTTGAATGCTTCTGACTGTCCTACCGAATTAAACAGGGGAGCGTCGTTGGATATGCGATTATCTTTCAGATGTTCACGCAGGGTAGACATCTCATAACGCAGGGCAAAAAGTTCTTCGATAATTGGGTCGGGAAGCAGGCAGCGTTCGAGCTCTTCCTGATCTTCCCACTCTTCCGCAGGCTTACCTACGATATGGCAATGATCATGTCCACAGCCGGCACATTGCAGCTCTCTGAACATGATTTTTTTGCCCATATAGTAGCTACAGTAACCACTGGCGTATCCAAGTAGAGTCCAGCAGATTGGGTCTTCGGCTATACCGAAGTCATTAATATGGACTTCTGCTTCGTAGGAGTCGAACCAATTAAACTCGCCATAGAACTCACCTTTATCTACATCGAATTCCAAGGCGACCGGTTCTACCCGCACCATGCCTTTAATGCAGTGCATCTGCGGGCCAACCAGAAAGGCTTCATCTGTGGATATTTCAGGGCGGATTTTGTGAGCGAATTCAGCATCTTTCATTCCTGATTGATAGCCAAACCGCATTAGGAAACCTTTGGCTCGTTCCAGCCCGAGGGATGCTATCAGTTCCTGGCGTAATGAACCCATTACAGCTGAGTGGATCAACAACATACGTTGTTCATCCAGCCAGATTTTCCCATCCTGATAGGCAAATTGTATTTCTGAAATCAGGTCTTCAGATGTAGGTAACTGAAGCGCTGTTTGTTCGCCCATTCTCTTCTCGCTTTGTTTTATTGTTGTTATATCCGCGTGGGTGGTAATAACCCATACAGCCTTTTCGTAATGAAGGCTTTCTCTTAGCAAAACTCATGCACAAAATTTATGGCCTTAAGGTGCTGAGTTTTCAGCGCGTTGCGGTCGCGCAGCTGAGCAAATAATTAATTTTTAACCTTAGCCTAATCATTTCATCACCCTTTTAACAGGGGGGTGAATAGATTTTTTTTACGTGTAAATAGCTGCGTAAGGTGTTCATTTAATAAATTTATTTTCGCCTAAAAAGTTTTTTAAAACAGTTAGTTAATAGTCTA
>JASBRM010000276.1 GCA_030149405.1 Neptuniibacter sp.
CGACTCTTTATCAATTGCTAGTCCATCAGCTTGTAATTCCAAGCTGATGCTGTGAAGCTTCTTCTCGAAGCATGTGAGTGGCTCTGTTAGTGATTCAACCTCACTTCCACAAGAACGGCATTTAGGCTCGACTGGGGGAAGCCAGTGCTTCTGAAAACTTCTGTAGGAAAATCCACATGCCGGGCAGTTAGAAATTAATGCTACCTCATGCCGGTAACAGGTCCGTACCGAAGGAATTTGATGTAAGGTGTGCCAATAGGTTGTACCAAATTTTCGTTCATCTTCTACCGCACATTGATGGCACCAACGCCAGTGTTGGGTATGGAGCACCAGTCGCTGCTGTAAGGGTAAGACTTTTTCTGTTACAAGGAAGGGTCCTGCTTTGGAGAGCATGTTCTTTCGAGATAAATTGATGAAAGGAGCGTGATAAGGGATGAGTGTGTGCTCAGTGATGATTTTTTCCCAATCGTACAGTTCCTTATATTGAGCAAATAAATCTGCGTATACAGGTTGCCAAAGAGTAGAAGGAGTGAGATTGCTTGCATCGCAAGTTATTGGCTTTACCGTATACATAAAGTCATTTCTTCCTGATAAGTCAAACCAGCGTGCAAGTACACTTAGGAGATGCTCATTAGGTAGGGGCTTAAGGAGTTGCCTGTTATTCATCGACATTTCCTCCAAACCCAACGCCAATCTCAACATTAGATGATGCGACGCCCAGTGGGTATTGAGGTGTGTAAGGCTCATCTTTATTTAGGGCTGGAGCTGGGGATGGATTTTCGATTTTAGCATTGTTCTTTTCTTCGTTAGTGAAGGATGCTTTAGATGAACCTGATCTGACACCTTTTTCATATCCCTGCTGATTACCACATCGATATTCTTGTAAGGCCGGATCTATAAGGCTGAATTGGTTCTTATAGATTGTTCTCAGTATATCGACATTGAATGTATGGAAAGCTGATTTATCTGTGCTGGGTTTAGAAAGCTGATTTAAAAGGGCTTCATGATGTAGCCCCGCAAGGCGCACCATAATGGCGGGCAGCCCACAACTCAACCTATAGAATTCAGACTTAAATTGTTCCAAGTTCTGGTGCTTGTTCGCATAAACTAATGCTTTAGGAAAAAGAGAAGTGAATAACTGATCGAAATACTCTGAGCCGACTTCGTGGTTAGAAAACCTGAAAGATCGGTCATTTAGCATTCTCCGAAGAGTTGTTGTATCGGTTCCTATCCTGTAATCGCCACTAGGGAGTTTCTGAAAAATTTCTAGCCCATCCTCAGTACAGCTTTGTATGATCGGAATCCCGATTTTGTTAAACAAACTTTCGAGAATTTGGAGAGAAGGTGAATCTTTGTGTTGAGCGTATTTGAGCATGAATTGAAGCTCGTCAATATGAACAAGTCCGAGATGATGCTCGTAGGCGACTTGCTGCATACCTGATAAGTGGCGATCAACGCTCACGTTATTTTTTCGTTCCCATTCATTGGCGTACTCAGTACCTAATGCAACATCAACTGCTCTGAAGAAATTGGCTGCTAGTGCTTTAGGTGCTCCGTTAGGGGGTAGGTCAAAGCTGACCCACGTTAATTGTGAGGTTTTAAATGGCTCATCTTTGTAGGAGGTGTGATGAATTACTTGGTCTATCTGCTTAAGAATCGTTCTTATAGTGGAGGTTTTACCTGTACCTGAAGCTCCATAAGCTAGAACTGTTGGCGCGGTAGTAGGGCCTACAGGCGTATTCTTAGGAAACTTTCCTTCCCGCATCTGCTCGGCAATTTCAACCCGTTGTTTCATCGCTTCTCTGGAGAAAGGGCTTCTACGAACATAAGAATAGAGAATAAGGGATAAGATTTTATAGTATAGGCTCCAAATATGTGGATGAGGAGTGTGAACATCAGTTAGTTGGAGCAGCTGGGTCTTATGATAAAAAGGGGGTAAGTCCCAGAAATTGTCTTGGATCGCTGGAGTGTTAGTTACGTCTTTAAGAAATCTTTCTTTGTCCTGTTCAACCCTTATGGCTTCTGTAAGGGGACTGTTGTTTAAATTTAAATCGGGGTGTGGCTTGTAATCCGCTTTATTGATTAGCATACCTGTAATCTCCTACTGGAATAGTTCGTCATCAGAATCTTCGAGTTTGTTTTGATCCGGGCCTTCTGGGATTACCGCATTGGACAGCTCCATATGCAGATCAATGGCGAGAATCAGTTGTTCAATCGCTTTCTGTTTGATCTTGTTAGCCTGGATACCTGGTTGGATAGATATGCGAGTATTTTCGGGTTGACCATCCATCTGCGCGTGGTTGTCAGCTTCCAATTGGTCGATCAAGCTTTGTTTGAAGGCTAAGAGCTTTCTGCGGTTGAGCCTGTTTTGGTGCTGTTTATCTTTGAACTGTTCCAGCAAATGAAGGAGTGGCTCCCAATGCATGTCTAGGAAAGGACTCTCATTGTTTGTATTCTTTAGATGAAAGCAGATATATTGGCCATCACTGGTTTTATGCCAAATATGTGAGCTCCAATCTCTAGGCCGTTTTACAGTGATTTTGAAAGAACCATGATGCCTTGCATGTGAATACCATTTCGCCTGCTTGGCAAAGTCACTGTGGTATAAGAGGCCTTTAAAGTAGACTCCCTCTGGGCGAACAGATGCTGTTTCCTCAGGTAGAAAAGCCCAACGAATTTTTCCAGGCTCAATTTTACTGGATGGACGCCCCCCGTTCATTTCTTGATTGAGAGAATGAAGAAATAGTGCCTGAGGAGTGATATCAATATCTGCTCTAATAGCATTGGCGTCTAATCTTTTACTTCGATCAGCAGAATTGTTGTAGGTTTGGATTTCTAGGATAAGACGTTTGACTAGGTTTTCGTAATCATATTCAGTTTGGTTGGAAGGGTGCTGTTCACCACGTTGACCTTTGTCGGGTATAGATCCAGGAAGGAAGTGAATTACTAGGTCGTTTATGGTTCCAAAGGCTCGTTCAACAATGCCTTTAGCGTCGCCTCTGAATACGGCGACAAAATTGTACGCTCTAACACCTATTTCTTGTCTTATAACCGAGCGAATAACCCCGTCAGTGTGTTCATTGCCGTTATCAACTGTGATCTGGACTGGTATATGAGCAGATGGCCAATTAATTTCATCAGGAGGAATACCATATCGGAGGCAGAATTCGGTTTTGTCCATGCAAGCATTAACAAGTGCTTGCGATGCTCCCTGCCAGTTGGGGCCGTCAAACCCAAGGTACATGCCTACAACCATTGTTGAGAAGACGTCTATGACTAGATATAGAACCGGACGCCCCATTGTTTTGGTGCCTGTAGTATCATAGGGAAAGCGTACGTATACATCCAAGACAGTGGCATCAATTTCGTAACGATGTGTTGCCCCAATTACGCCATCATGAGCATCGCCTTGTCGATCTGCGAAGTCTTTCTCATAAACAATATTGCCATGCTTTAATTTCAATAAATCTGGACGAGATAAGATCTTTTCGAAGTGGTAGCGTAATTGACGGTCTGAAAGAGTATCCTTTTCGTCGAAAGGAATGTAGGTCCGGTGAGTGATTCCATCTATATCACGTTCAACCACATGGTTTTCGAAGTGTGTTCGGTAGATATCGATAGCCCTACTGAAAGAAAACTTTCGGTAAGTTTTCCTAATAAATACGATTACACTTTTTATCGCTTTTTTATGAATGTCTGTGACCCCCAAGCTTTTGGAAAGACTATTGCGATTATCAGCTCCGCCCCTACCTCTTTTTACGTTTTCTTCACCGGGTTTCTTAATATGAAGGTAGTTTGAACCGCAGGCTTTCAATTTGAATGGCAGGAGGGCATTACGAGTACAGCCAAAAACAATGTAACGGTTAAGGGTGTTGTAGTAGGCTCCGCGAGTTTCCCAAGCAGCGAAGGGATCTTCGAGCAGCTTAACTATTTTATCGTTGATACCATTTCCATATAAGTATTCTTCTATAAGCTCTTCTGAGGTTAAGGGCTTAATTTGCTCAAATTTTGCGTTTCTTTTTTGAATCCATTTTTCTCTCCCTTCTCTGATGAGTGTTTCGTCAGAAAAAGTCATTTCTGCCGGGTACTCAAATAGCTGTAGGTTAAGGTTCGCTTTTCGAATCCTCTTTGTAAGTTCTGGAATAAGTACAGTTTTAGGCTTAGGGGCATTCTCTTTCTTTAGTGCGATGTTGAGATCACTAACTGCGGCTACTTGAAGTCTGTGGCTAACGTGGCATACCAGTTCATTTGTTTTCCCATCTTCTGACGTGATGTGAAGGCCTTCGTAAATTATGAAATCATCATTCATACAAGCACCTCCACTGGTCTAAATAAGCGAATGTGCTGGTTTGTACGGAGGCGTAGCAGATGGTGGAGGCCTGAGTATTGGAAGAGAGATTGACTATGTTGGAAGCTGATGCCGAAGAAGGAAGAAACAGAATTTAGGTGATCTTGTAGCTCAAGATTAGGGTTGGAGCCCCAGCTCGAAATGAATGCCTCTCCAAAGTCCGTTAGCTCAGATTTTGTCGCTTTGAAGTCATGAGCTAGTTCAAAGTAGTTAATATTCCAAACTCGGGCTTTGGTTGTATGACGTTCAGTGATAATCCTGTATTTAATACCACGCCTAGCCCAATACAAGGCTTCAATTTCAAACTTTTGCCATGTGCGTGGATTTATCTCTTCTATTTCTCCATTTTCATTTTTTCGATAGATCTGGTTCCAATATTTAAAGGTATAAGCGATGGTTTTATGACGCCCATCTCTTTCTCGTTCTGTTACCACAAAATCAGTAGTCATCACATGAGCTTTGTTGTTTTTCCAATCCCGGGGATGAATGTATCCCTTAGAAACAGCTATCTGAAAAGTTTCATCGATATCTAGGGGGTATTGCTCTTTGACTTCGACTGTATTGGGTTGCCACAGAAGGATTTTATAAGCCCCTAGTTCGCCATCTGAAAGCAGGTGTACTTCCCGTTCTTGACGAGGGCAGTAGATCTGGTGCCGTCTTCCTATCTGATTGACGTCCCGTACAGTGACATAGGGGATGTGATGATCTGCGAGTGTGATTTCTTTCTTCCAGTCATTTAGCGACAGGATGATTTCGTTACTGAT
>JASBRM010000294.1 GCA_030149405.1 Neptuniibacter sp.
GGAGATTGAAAAAATCTTTGCGGTTCTGGCTGGCAAAAGGATATGAAGTCCAGTCACTGCTGGTCATGGCATTCATAAACGTATTCAGTGAACGCCGGGTCATCATGAAGAAAGGATCACGCACAGGGAAACGTTCACTTCCACAAAGCGCAGTATGCTCAAGAATATGCGCTACACCTTTGGAGTCTTCAGGAACGGTTCTCAAACCAACCAGAAAAACATTTTCAGTATGATCAGCCGCAATATGGAAATGTTTCAGTCCGGTTTGTTTATGCACATATTCTGAAACCTCGATACCTAGAGAATCTATAGTTTCCGTCCTGACAAATTCAAAAGATGGATGTGCAGCTGTGGCAACTTCAGTCATGGATCTGAGTATTCCTGTGTAAAGCAGTTACGTGAAAGTCCTCGATTGTAATAACTATTAGATAGGATGACCAACGTTACTGGGCTGCATAGGTGCTTATTCCAAAACCATGCCCTTAAAAATTCACCAACAAAGGCTAATATTCGCAAACAAAACCAGACTTGTGCCAAAAAACAAGTAATCATCCACCCAATCTATCCTGCTGTTTTATATAGATTAATTATTTAAAAATTAGAATTTTTCCTATTTTGTGCAATGCACAAAAAAATCATTGACAGGTCAATAATTAACCACTATATTTATGGGAAATGTTGCATCGCACAAATAACTTTAAGATTCTCAGAGGTAATACCAAATGTACGAAGATCTGATGAAAGACGTTCAGGATAAAATGCAGCCAGCAATTGATGTTGCAGAAATCAACAAAAAAGCATTGGAAACTCTGTTTGCTCTGCAGTCTGAATATGTAACAGATTTCGTTGATTCAAGCGTAGCTCAGATGAAAGCTCTGTCAGAAGTTAAAGAGCCTAAAGAAGCAGTTGAACTTCAGGTTCAGTTCTTCAAAGATCTTGAAGGCAAAATGACTGCAGTAGCAGAGAAAGAAATGGCTGCACTGAACGATGCAAAAGTTGAAATCTCTGAAATCGTTGAAAAGAGCCTGGCTGAAATCAGCGAAATGCCATACGTTGCTGACTTTAACAAATTTCTGACTGAAGCTACTGAAGCTGTAGCATCAGTTGTACCAGCTGTTGAAGCTGAAGCTGCTCCAGCTCCAAAAGCTCCAGCTAAGAAAGCTCCGGCTAAAAAAGCTCCAGCTAAGCGTAAGCCTGCGGCTAAAGCTGCTGAGTAAAACGAATTTCGTATAGGCTTATACGATCCAGCTTCTCTACTCTGGCTGGTTTAATCACCAAGCCTTATCCTTTTGCCGGTCTCCCAGACCGGCTTTTTTATGTCTGGACGAAACAGAAGGTTTAATACCGTTCTCCAAGCCCTACTCCAAAAGTGATCAGATAGCCTGTAACTTAGCCAGGGAAGGTAAAGGGCCCTCTAATCCCATTGCAAACTGCATAACTTTATTCTGTGCAGGTTTAAACTTACCCGCTAAACCCAAACCAATATTTCTAGCCAGTTTTAAGGGTAGGTTTTCATTGCTGAAGACACGGTAAAAAGCATCCATAGTTTGCATCATCACAAGGTTGTGAGTCCGGCGCTGTTTTTCATATTCTCTAAGCACCGGTAGGGAAACATAATCCCGCCTTTCTCTCTCAGCAGTAAGAATGGTTTCCGCCAAAGCGGCCGCATCCAGAAGTCCGATATTGACACCCTGCCCAGCTAAAGGATGGATCATATGCGCAGAATCTCCTGCCAAAGCAATCCCTTCAGCTACATAATGTTGTGCATGTTGTCTGCGCAGAGGAAACGATCCTCGAGCCAGTAACTGATCAATTTCGCCCAGGCACTCCGGGAATGTATGCGTCAACTCATCCATAAATGACTCATCATCCATAGACATGAGGCGATTTACATTATCCGGTGTGTTATACCAAACAAGGGAAGCATTGTTTCCGCAAAGAGGTAGAAACGCCAGCGGGCCCGTGGGTGTGAACTGCTGCCAGGTAATATCTTGCTGCGGATAAGCTGTGGTTACGGATGCAACTAACGCATGCTGTTCATAGTCCCATTTATGAACGCCGATACCTGCTGCTTGCCTTACTTTCGATTCACCGCCGTCAGCAGCTATAAGAAGTCTTCCGATTAATTCAGAACCATCGCTTAAACGTAACAAACTGCTCCCGGGTGAATAGTCGATATCAGTGATGGTAGCCGGGCAGATCAGATCTATATTCTCAAATTCTTTGAGTCGTTCGAGTAACCCTAACTGAACCACTCTGTTCTCGATAATATGCCCTAGATAGTCGTGCCCAATATTATCAGAAACAAATTCTGTAGCTGCGGACTCTTCACTGGATTCCCACACCTTCATTCGACGATAAGGACAACTACGACGACTCTGGATGCCTTCCCAGGCTCCAATCATTTTCAGGATATTCTGGGAAGCAACACTGATTGCAGAGACTCGCAAATCATTCGGTTGATCCAGTTCAAACTCGTTAGGGTAACGGTGTTCAAGTACCGCAACAGAAAGTTGACTGTTACCCAAAGCACATGCAATAGCGGCACCGACCATGCCACCACCTACAATGACTATATCGTAGCGAGTATTCATCTTTTCATTCTTATAACTTATCAGGAAGAGGTCAGTATACAGAAAGCTTATTTGGAGTTCTTGAGAAAGATCAATTCGAAGATGTGTATACTTTATCTGTTTAAAGAAGCCACTGATTGAAAAATCTTATCGTACTCAGGTATTAAACATTCCCAAGAAAGATGGCTTATATCCGGGCTATTCAATTCACTGATTTTTTTCTGATCCATTAACATTACTATTTTGTTAGCTATTCCTTCAGCTTCATCATCGCTGTACCTGTACTGCTCTTCGAATAACTCCCTATAAGCTAGCCGATCAGGTACTACTGGGACAGCCCCGGCTGACACTCCTTCAAGTACTGCCACTCCCTGAAAATCATGGATTGCTGTTGATAAAACAACATCTGCTTTATTGAGTAAATTTAGATATTCACTCTTACTCTCCAGGTAGCCCCATTTGCCAAGATTTCCAGACAGTTTTGTTTTAATTAACTCAAACTCATCTGGAACTGTTCGAAAGCTCTTACCTACAACATGTAGGGTGAATTCATTTGAGATCTCTCTTAAGCGCTGCATTGATTCCAATAATAACTTTGGATTTTTGTCATATTCCCATCTGTGATTCCAGACAATATTGAAACAACCACCAGGTCTATCATGATGAACCCGAGATAGACTGATAGGCACCGGCAAAACTTTTGCTTTATTCTTTATTGCTTCAACCATCCCACCAGGTACAAGATCTGGCATTTTCTTTAAAAGGTCTTCTAAGCCTTTGAAAAAAGTCTGTGAATTATACTCACTGTTGAAGAGGACCCTATCTGCAGCTAATGCCGTATAAAAATTCAAAATTTTTGGTTCAACCGATTTAAATTCTTTTCCTGATCCAGGATATCCGAACTGGTTTTCATGGAAATATACAATTGATGGTGTTTGAGCAAGTGAGGGCACAAGTCCTTTCAGGGCTGATAGATCTGTCATTGAAGTTGCCAGAATCAGGTCATATTTCTGGTTTAGTAAATCCGTTTGGGTATAAGCCCAGGTTAAAGAGTTACTGCGTATACGCCAACTGAAATAACGAGCAGGTAGTGTGAGCACTGTCCAGTGATGTTCATGTAAATGGGACTTTAAACCTTGCCACCAGTATCTATGACTTTCAGCATCGTAGGCTGAAAGCAGTAATATCTTCATCTAAGCCTCTTAATAGTAAAAACCAGACCTTTTAGTATCAAAATATAAAACCTTATTCACAAGTCTAGGGTTTTCAGGTGCTCCAATTAATACTCAACGCAACATTACATCGAGAAGCGGAGTATCTATGAAAACCAGTCAATTAGACCAACTTGAGTTACAAGTTACCAATGATTTAGAAGAAGGGGATATTATTTTTATTTCCATCAATAGCCCTTTATACCGCCAGGTAGCTCAGGGGACAGGCAGTTGGACATCTCATGTTGGTTTTATCGTGAAAGAAGAAAATCAATGGTTCGTTTTAGAAAGCGCTGTACCCACAGTTAAGCGCTGTTCTTTACGGAAATTTCTGTCTAGAACAATGAACTCTGAAGTGTGTATCAAGCGTCTTAACAAATCACTGAAAACAGAACAGATATTGAAATTGAAACAGGTCGCATCAAAACGTATGGGACGGTTTTACCACCTCGGTTTTAATTTCGAGTCAAAACGCCAGTTCTGTTCGAAGTTTGTGTACCTCACGTTTAAAGAAGCTCTGGACATTGAGATTGGAAAGGTACAAACCTTCAGACAACTGCTCGCAGAAAATCCACAGGCCAGTGTTAACTTTTGGCGCTGTTGGTATTTTGGTTTTATTCCATGGGAAAGAAAAACAATTACACCAACCAGTCAATTAAACGACCCACAGCTTGTAGAAGTTTTTTCCACTGTAAGCTCTTCTGCTCAAGAGGAACAACAGCTGAAAACTGCGTGAATAAAAAAACCACCCGAAGGTGGTTTTTTTAGTTTATAGCTTTTCGATTTC